>JBEKJU010000008.1:0-30593 GCA_050011095.1 Syntrophorhabdales bacterium | reverse complement strand
CCGAGAAGAAGGGACGCCTCCACCCAGGAATTCGCCATGTTGTTCCCGTCGCCCACCCAGGCTATCTTCAGGTCGTGCAGTCTTCCCTTCACCTCCCGAACGGTGAAGAGATCGGAGAGCACCTGGCAGGGGTGGTAGAGATCGGACAGACCGTTTATGACCGGGACCTGGGCCCACCCGGCGAGTTCCTCGACAATGCCCTGGGCGAACGTGCGGATCATGATCGCATCCACGTACCGGGCGAGCACCCGCGCCGTATCACGGACAGGCTCTCCCCTGCCGATTTGCGTATCCGCCGGGCTGAGGAAAAGGGCATAGCCGCCCAGTTCCTTCATCCCGACCTCAAAGGATATCCTCGTTCTCGTCGACGCCTTCTCAAAGATCATCGCCAGCGTCCGGTCCAGAAGCGGCTGGTATGTTCCCCGGGCCTGACGTATCTCTTTCATGAAAGCGGTCCGGTCCAGAAGGGAGGAGCACTCCTCCCGCGTTATGTCAAGGAGCCTCGTGAAGTCCCTCTTCATGTCGTGCTGTGCCTCGCGAAAATCTTGTTCGCCAGCTCGAGGAAGATGTCGATCTCCTCCTTCCCGATGATGAGAGGCGGGAGCAGCCTCACGACATTGCCCTTCGATGCATAGAGGATGACACCCTCGTTGAGGAAGTCCTGAACGATGGGGCTCACGTCAATGGAAAACTCTATACCCAGGAGCAGGCCCAGGCCCCTTACGTCAATGATGATGGGGAATTTCCTCTGCAGCCGGAGCAGGCCCTCGCGGAGGTATGTCCCGATGGCCGCGCACTTCGCGACGATCCCCTCTTCCATGATCGTATTGATCGTCGCCGTGACCGCCGCCGAGGCAAGGGGATTTCCGCCGAAGGTCGAGGCATGGGTGCCCGGCTCGAAGGCGTCCATGACGCGGTCCTTCGCCACGATGGCGCCCACGGGGAATCCACTCCCCAGCGCCTTCGCAAGGCACATGATGTCGGGCTCTATGCCGTAGTGCTCATAGCAGAAGAGTTTTCCCGTCCTGCCGATGCCCGTCTGGACCTCGTCCAGGATGAGCAGGATGTCGCGGGCCGCCGTCATTTCCCGCAAGGATTTCAGGTACTTTTTGTCCGCAACGAATACCCCGCCTTCCGACTGGACGCACTCGAGTATCACAGCGCAGGTCTTTTTGGACACGGCCCTCTCCAGGGCGTCCGTATCATTGAACGGCACGAACGTGAAGCCTTCGAGCAGGGGATGGAAGCCGACATGGAACTTCTCCTGGCCCGTCGCCGATAGGGTCGCGAGGGTTCTGCCGTGGAATGAATTCTCCATGGCGATGATCTCCGTTCTCCCCTCGCCGTGGTTCTTCCAGGAATACCGTCTCGCGAGCTTGAACGCCGCCTCGTTGGCCTCGGCCCCGCTGTTACAGAAGAAGACCTTGTCGCCGAACGAATACTCGACGAGAAGCCCTGCCGCCCTCGCCTGCGCCTCCGTGTAGAAGAGGTTCGATATGTGGATGAGTTTTCGCGCCTGCGCGGTCAGGGCGTCGACGACCGCCTTGTTCGCATGGCCGAGGTTGCAGACGGCGATGCCGGAAAGGAAGTCGAGATATCTCCTCCCCGTCATATCCCAGAGCCAGCAGCCCTCGCCCCTCGCGATGCCGATGGGGATCCGTTTGTACGTATTCGCCAGGTACTTGTTCCCTTTGTCGATCCATTCCTGCTGCATGCTATTATTCCCCCGCTATCTGTGTACCGATACCCGAATCCGTGAACACCTCCAAGAGCAGCGCGTGGGGCACCCGGCCGTCGATGATATGGGCCTTCTTCACCCCACCGTGGAGCGCCTCGAGGCAGCACGTGATCTTGGGTATCATGCCCCCCCTCACCGTATCGCTCTTCACCAGTCTTCTCGCCTCCTGGGTGCTCAGTGACGAGATCGGCCTAAGATCGCCGTCAAGAACACCGGGGACATCCGTCAGAAGTATCAGCTTCTCCGCCATGAGCGCCTTTGCGACGCCTCCCGCCGCCGTATCGGCGTTCACGTTATACGTCATCCCGTCGACACCCCCGGCAAGGGGCGCGATCACGGGAATATAGCCCGAATCGGAGATGTCCCTCACGATCCTCCCGTTCACCTCGACAACATTGCCCACGAACCCTATATCCCTATCCACCTTCTCGGCCAGGATGAGCTTCCCGTCTTTCCCGGAAAGGCCGATGGCCTGGCCGCCCGCATTGTGTATCTCCTGAACGATCTCCTTGTTGATGGACCCCGAAAGCACCATCTCGACGATTCGGAGGGTCTCCTCGTCGGTCACCCGGAGCCCCTCTGAAAACCGCGACGGTATATTCAGCCTCGTCAGCATCCGCTCTATCTGGGGACCGCCCCCGTGAACGATGACGGGGTGTATGCCGACATACTTGAGGAGCACCACGTCCTTGGCGAACTCCTTCTTCAGCCGCTCCTCCTCCATCGCCGCCCCGCCGTATTTCACGACGAAGGTGCATCCAGAAAACTTCTTTATGTACGGCAGCGCCTCAAGCAAGACCCCTATCTTCTCCATCAGAGTATGTACCTGCTCAGGTCCTCCCTCTCAAGAAATTCCGCCAGTCTCTCCCTTACGTACCCCTTCGTGATCACCACGGCCTTCTCCGTCATCTCGGGGGCGTCGAAGGAGACTATATCGAGGAGCTTCTCCATGACCGTGTAAAGCCTTCTCGCGCCGATGTTCTCGGTCATCTCATTGATGCGCTGGGCAATGTCGGCGATCTCCGCGATGCCGTCAGGCTCGAACTCAAGCTCGATGCCTTCCGTGGCGAGAAGGGCCCTGTACTGCTTGACCAGGGCGTTATCGGGCTCCGTCAGGATCTTGACAAAGTCATCCTTCGTCAGCGGGCCCAGCTCCACCCTGATGGGGAACCTCCCCTGCAGCTCCGGTATGAGATCGGAGGGCTTCGACATGTGGAACGCCCCGGCGGCGATAAAGAGAATGTGGTCCGTTCTGATCATCCCGTACTTGGTGGTTATGGTCGTCCCTTCGACGATGGGGAGGATATCCCTCTGGACCCCTTCCCGGGAGACGTCGGGACCGTGGGTCTGGTCACGGCTCGCGATCTTGTCGATCTCGTCAAGGAATATGATGCCCGCCTGCTCCACCCTGTTGAGCGCCTCGTTCACGACCCTGTCCATGTCGATCAACTTCTTCGATTCTTCCTGGATCAGGAATTCGTAGGCCTCGCCCACCTTGACCTTCCTCTTCTTCGTCTTCTTGGGGAGAATATTCCCGAACATATCCCTGAGCTGCATGTCCATCTCTTCCATGCCCTGGGACGAGAAGATCTCGATGATGGGCAGGGTCCGCTCGGGCACCTCGATCTCGACGAATTTCTCGTCGAGCTTTCCATCCTTGAAGAAGCCCCGCATCTTCTCCCTCGTGATGTCGTAAGACTGATCCTCCACCGGGTGGGCGGCGGGCTTCCGTGGCGAGACAAGCAAATCGAGGATCCGCTCCCCCGCCATGTCCCGCGCCTTCTCCATCACGTGCCCCTGCTCCTCCTTCTTCACCATGCTCACGGATAGCTCGGTGAGGTCCCTGATCATCGATTCCACGTCCCTCCCCACGTAGCCCACTTCGGTGAATTTCGTCGCCTCTATCTTCAGGAAGGGCGCATTCGCCAGCTTGGCGAGACGCCGCGCGATCTCCGTCTTGCCCACCCCCGTCGGGCCGATCATGATAATATTCTTCGGCGCTATCTCGTCCCGGAGGGCCTCCGGGACCATCTGCCGCCTCCACCTGTTCCGCAGTGCGATGGCCACGGCCCTTTTCGCGTTATTCTGGCCGATGATGTACCTGTTCAACTCCTCCAGAATGGCGCGGGGTATCATCGTTTTCATCTACAGCTCCTCTATGACGATCCTGTCATTCGTGTATATGCATATGTCGGCCGCGATCTGCATGGCCTCCCTGGCAATATCGACGGCCGAGAGGTCCGTATGCTTCACGAGGGCCCGCGCGGCCGCCTCGGCGTAGGGGCCTCCCGAGCCGATGGCCGCCACCCCACCGTCCGGCTCGATCACGTCCCCCGTCCCCGAGAGGATGAAGGTGTGCTCTATGTCGGTAATCAGAAGAAGCGCCTCCAGGCGGCGGAGCATCCGGTCCGTCCTCCAATCCTTTGCAAGCTCGACCGAGGCCCTGGTAATATTCCCGTTATACTGCTCGAGCTTCTTCTCGAATCGCTCGAAGAGCGTAAAGGCGTCGGCCGTCGCCCCGGCAAAGCCCGCCAGACATTTGTCCTGGTAGAGTTTTCGCACCTTCTTCGCCGTGTGCTTGAGGATGGTATTCTGAAAGGTAACCTGGCCGTCGCCGGCCAGGACGACCCTATCTTTGTGTCTCACGCATAGGATTGTCGTGCTTTTCATATTATCTTCTCGGATGGGCTTTATCGTATATCTCGATGATCTTGTCCAAAGAAATATGGGTATATTTCTGGGTCGTGGAAAGTTTTGAGTGACCGAGCAGTTCCTGGATGCTCCGCAGGTCCGCGCCTCCATTCAGCATGTGGGTCGCGAAGGAATGTCTGATGCCGTGGAGCGCCAGGTTCTTGAAGAGGCCCACGCTCAGTTGGTGTTTCTTCATCACCTTCAGAAGGCCCCTGTAAGACAGCCTCCTGCCTTGCCTGTTTACGAAGAGGGCCTGGACGGATTCGGCCCGCCTGCCTTTAACCTCCCCGAGATACCCCTGAAGGGCGGCCCGCGCCTTTTCTCCGAAGGGGAGTACCCGCTCTTTCCCGCCCTTGCCCTTGACAAGCGCCCACAACCCCTCGAGGTGAACGTCCGCCACATCGAGATCAAGGGCCTCCTGGGCCCGCATCCCCGTAGAATAGATCAGCTCGAAGATCGCCCGGTTCCTCGCATTGATCCAGGTCTCCCCCGGCAGTGTGTCGAGAAAGTGGAACATCTCGTCCACAGTGTAGAATTTCGGCAGATGCTTCTCCGTCCTCGGGTTCTTGATAAGGGCGGCGGGATTCTCCCGAATGTGGCCCTTCTTCTTCAGAAATTTGAAAAAGACCTTGATAGACGCCACCTTCCTCGCAAGGGACGCCTTTTTCAGGTCCCCGTACACCTCCGCAATGTATGCCCTGATGGCCTGATGGTCCACCTCCCCGTAGGCGTTCTTCCCGAGAAAACGCATGAAATCCCTGAGGTCCCCCTCATAGGCCCGGATCGTGTTGGGCGACACGTCCTTTTCCGTAACGAGGTAGCGGGAAAATTGAGACAAATGTTCCCGTAAGGTCTTCAAATCCATAAGAGTATTATTCTATTACGTTTTCGCAAATAATCAAGTCTTTTCCCCGCCCTTTCCGGCAGGTTCCCTTCACATCCGCCCTTTCCGTCCCCCGATAAAAACAACGCGGGCGGGGTCCCGCCGATCGTCCCGCCTCGGCCTCCAGGCGCCGGCCCGTCGACCCCTTCGTCCACCCCCGCCTCCATGGGCTCCCGACGGATTCCCCGCTCTCACAAATTGTTTTTGACATTTGCTTTTCCTTATGTGTAACATACCTTCTACTATGTATAAGGCTTTGGTTCTTCTGCTCGCGGCCCTCCTTGTCTCGTGCAGCCTCCTTCCCTTCGGTAAGAAGACGACGGCGAAACCGCCCACGACGGAAAAGGGCGAGGTCGTCGCCCAAACCGACCAGCCCAAACCGGGCGACGTCAGGATCATCGACGGCGTCGAGTACATATACGCCAGAAACCGCAGGTACCAGCTTACCCCTTATGAGCCCGAGTACGAGTGGGTACGGAAAGACCAGTATTCGCCGGGTGTCTTCGACTCCATCTCCGACAGGATGGCCGGCGGCGATGCAGCCGCCAAAAAGGACCACGCCGAGTTGGAGAAGCGCATGACCAAGCTCGAGGATGACCTGAAACAGAAGAACACCCTCCAGCCTGCAGCCTATCCCGCGCAGCCGGGCGGATTTCAGTCTCTCCACTTCATGGGTCCCGTCCCGCCCGTCTCCTTTCCCTATCCGTCCCCAAAGATGAAAAGGCGCGTTCTCATCCTCCCCTTTGCGGACATGAGCAACTACAAAGAAGAGCATCTCGACGAACTCACCACGAAGAGGATCGTCGCCCGCCTCGAAGACTCGGGTACAATCATTCCCGTAGACCCCCACACCCTGAACCTGTCCGGTGATCTGTCAACGCCCGAGGCCATGAAGACCCTAAACGAGGTCTACGGCATCCAGGCGGTCATAAAGGGCAGCCTTTCCGATGTCTATACGAGTACGTCCAAGATCGACGGCAGGGACGACAAGGAGGTATCCTTCGCCCTCTCCAAGATATCCCTCGATATCTACAACACGGAAACAGGGAAGCTCCTCCGTCAGCTCAGCGCCCGGAACCCGTTCTTCCTGTCGAGGGAGAATGGCGACATGAGCCCCGACAGGGCAAAAGTGAAGGCCATCGACCTCGCCATAGAGCTCATCGCCGACGACCTCCTCAAGACCCTCCTCAGTCTCGACTGGCACGCGCGCATCGCGACCATTGAAAACGACAAGGTTTTCATTAACGCGGGCAGGCTGTCGGGTCTTGACAAAGGCGATATCCTCGAGGTATACGCCCCCGGGGCGCAGATTATCGACAAGACTACGAAACTGCCCCTTGGGAGAGCCAAGGGAAGCTACAAAGGGGAAATTGAGGTTGTCGAGGTCTTCGGAGTCGATGCGTCATGGGCAAAGGCCGGCAAAACGTCCACCTTTGTCCCCACGGATCTCGTTTATCTGAAAAAGAAGTGACCCGGCATGCTTTCCCTTTTGTGAGGACCGGCTCCGTCGTCTCATAATGCTTTCCAGCCGCCTTAAGACGGGTAGAGATGATTCCTGGACGCGCACTGTGAAAAGCCATTGCACAAAAACCCATTTTATTGTAAACTACCACTATTCCTTTCCGCTGGAACCCGAAAGTTTTCCACAACTGTTGAAAACATGTTGAAACCGATTCCATAAAAGGTACATTCCTATGGACGACGTGTGCACGCAAATCAAGCTTCGCCTTGCGCAAGTGGTGAGCGAGGACAGTTTCAAAACCTGGATAGAGCCGCTCAAGTTCCTTGCATATCACGAAGGCCTCTGTTCGGTGGCCGTCCCAAATGCCTTTTTCCGCGACTGGATCATCGAGAACTTCGAGCCGCTCCTCAAGACCCTCCTCAGGGATGCGACAAAGGAGGAGGCGCGGATCGAATACCTCCTCAAAAAGGAGGAGGCGCGGATCGAGAAGAAAAACGTGGCCCTCAGGAAACAACCCGCCTCCGACCTTTTCAAGGCAAAATACACCTTTGAAAATTTTGTCGTGGGGGCGAGCAACCAGTTCGCCAACGCGGCATGCCTTGCCGTTGCGAACAACCCCGGGAAGGTCTATAATCCCCTCTTCATCTACGGCGGTGTGGGTCTCGGAAAGACACATCTTTTAAACGCAATCGGTAATTCCCTCCTTACCCGTCAAGGCGCCGACGGGAACCGCATCACCTATATCACCGCCGAGGAATTTACCAACGAGCTAATCAACTCGCTGCGCTTCGAAAAAATGGATGATTTCAGGAACCGTTTTCGCAAGATGGATGTCCTTCTGATCGACGACATACAGTTCATCGCCGGGAAGGAGCGAACCCAGGCCGAGTTCTTCCACACCTTCAATGCGCTCTACGACAATACGAAGCAGATCGTGGTGACGAGCGATAAGTTCCCCAAGGATATCCCCAATTTTGAGGAAAGGCTTCGTTCCCGCTTCGAATGGGGATTGATCGCCGATATCCAACCCCCCGACCTTGAAACGAAGGTTGCCATCCTTAACAAGAAGGCCGAGTTGGAGAACGTTGCCATGCCCCAGGACGTCGCCTTCTACCTCGCCTCGAACATCGAGCACAATATCCGCGTCCTCGAGGGCTCCCTCATCCGTCTGAGCGCGTTTGCCTCCCTTCGGAACATGCCCATTACCATGGCCCTGGCAAAGGAGGTAATGGGGAACATTATAACCGACAAGAAAAAGGAAATCACCATCGATATGATCATCAAGGAGGTTGCCTCGTACTTCTCCATCAAGGTCTCCGACATGAAGTCCGCAAAGCGGATAAAATCGATCATGCTCCCGAGACAGATCGCCATTTTCCTCTCCAGGAAATTGACAAACAGTTCCCTGGTGAGCATCGGTGAAAAATTCGGCGGAAAGGACCATGCCACAGTGATTCATTCGATCAAGAAGGTCGGCGAGGAGATGAAGGCTAAGAAAGAACTCAAGGAGACTGTGGAAAAAATAGAGGCGCGGATAAAATCGACATGAGTTTACAACCTTTCAACAGGGTGATCGTGGGAGAAGATATTCTTTTCCCCTTTGGTTTCGCATGCCCGTGTGGTTTTCCACAAATGAACATGCCTTATTACTACTATTAGGGAGATATTATGAATATAATAATAGAAAAAGGTCTTCTCCTTACACCCCTCACCAAGCTGGTCAATATCACCGAGCACCGTTCCATCATGCCGATCCTCACAAATATCCTCATTACCTTTTCCCCTGAGAAGATCGATATCTACTCCACCGACCTGGAACTGAGCGCGATCAGCCATGTGGCCTACCAGGGAGACATGGCGAAAAAAATCGTCGTCCATGGGAGGAAATTTCTAGAAATACTCAAGGAAATGGACTCGGATTCCATAGACCTGGAGATTCATGACACGACCATGACGATGAAGCAGAAACAGACGGAATTTGTCCTTAGCCTGCAGGACCCCGAGGAATTCCCGGAGGTGAGGGAGATAACGGGCCCCCACGAATTTTCCCTCTCAGGTGCGACGTTCCTTGAAATGCTCGACAAGGTCGGCTTTGCCATATCGTCGGATGAAACGAGGTATGTATTGACGGGCATGTATGTCACCGGCTCCGAGGGACGTATATCGGTGGTAGGAACGGACGGCTTCAGGATGTCCCTCTATCAGCATGAGGTCGAGGGCGTAAAGGGATTCGAGGGCATTATCGTCCCGAAGAGATCGATCGTCGAGATAGCGCGGATGGTCGGGGGGGATGATGAGGTGAAATTGGTCGTAGGCGAGAAGCACGTTCAGTTCAGCACACCTTCGGTAACCGTTGTATCGCGGCTTCTCGAGGGCAGTTTTCCCGACTACGAGAATGTGGTGCCGAGGAACAACGCGAACGTCCTCACCATAGACAAGGCGAAATTTATAAAGGGCCTCCGGAAGGTGGCGACGATCATCAGCAAATCGGAGCCCGTGAAGGTGACCTTCTCGGAGGGCGCGATGGAGTTCGAGACGGAATCCGAGATCGGACGCGCGAAGGAGGTACTGGCCGTCGATTACAGCGGCGAGAATCTGACCATGAATTTCAACATCAGGTTCCTCATGGACGTGGCCGGCCACATCGACGGGGAAAACATCGTGATAAGGGCGCCCTCAACCTATGGCGCCGTCCTCTTCGAGGGGGAGAAGGAAGGGAATTACAGGAACATTGTCATGCCGATAAGGGTATAAGATGAAAGAATACGGTGCGAACAGCATAAAAATACTCGATGGACTGAACGCCGTACGCAAGGTACCGTCCATGTACATCGGCAATACCGGCGTCGAGGGACTCCACCACCTCGTCTACGAGCTCGTCGATAACAGCGTCGACGAGGCCCTCGAGGGGCATTGTGACCGTATATCCATTACGATCCACAGGGACAACAGCGTGGCGGTCGAGGACAACGGGCGCGGTATCCCGGTCGACCTCCACAGCGATAATATGTCCGCCCTCGAAATCGTCCTCACGAAGCTCCATGCGGGCGGAAAGTTTGATAAGAACAGCTACAGGTTTTCGGCGGGCCTCCATGGGGTCGGCCTGTCCGTGGTCAACGCCCTATCCGAATACCTCGAAGTGGAGGTGCGGAGGGATGGAAAGGTCTATTTTCAGCGCTATGAGCGGGGCGAGAAGATAACGGATCTCAAGGTGATCGGCGATACGACGAAGTCTGGCACAAAGGTGCACTTCCGGCCGGACGCCGAGCTATTCGAATCGATTGAATTCAGCTACGACGTGCTTGTCCAGAGGATGCGGGAGATATCGTTTCTGAATAACGGCATCTATATCGTTCTCATTGACGAGCGAAAGGCCAAGAGGCAGGAGCTCAAGTATACGGGCGGCATAGCGGCCTTCGTGACCTACCTCAACCACAACAAGAACGTCCTCTTTCCCGAGCCCATCCACATAACGGGGTTGAAGCCGGGCCTCGACTTCTTCGAGGCGGCGGTCCAGTATAACGACGGCTACAACGAGAATATCTACAGCTTCGTGAATAGCGTGAGCACCCATGAGGGGGGCTCGCATGTGGCCGGTTTCCGGTCGGCCCTGACGAGATGCATCAATAATTTCGCGGAGCACAAGAGGCTCATCAAGGAGAACCTCTCGGGCGACGACGTAAAGGAGGGCCTCGTCGCGGTCGTGAACGTGAAGATACAGAACCCCCAGTTCGAGGGGCAGACAAAGTCGAAGCTCGGCAACAGCGAGATAAAAGGCCTCGTTGAAGCCGTCATGAACCAAAAGCTCGCCGAGTATTTCGAGATGAACGAAGACGTGGCGAAGGTGATCGTCGGCAAGGCGATCGATGCGAAGAGGGCCCGGGAGGCGGCCAAGAAGGCAAAGGAGCTGATAAAGAGCAAGAGCGCCATCGAGGCGGGCATACTGCCGGGGAAACTGGCTGACTGTCAGGAGGCAAACCCTGAATTCAGGGAGATATATATCGTCGAGGGCGATTCGGCGGGGGGCTCCGCGAAACAGGGCCGCGACAGGAAGACGCAGGCCATACTGCCGCTCAAGGGCAAGATCCTCAACGTGGAGAAGGCACGAGAGGAAAAGGTGCTGTCGAACCAGGAGATCAAGGCGATCTACCTCGCCCTTGGCATCAACTCGAACGGGATCGACAACCTGCGCTACCAAAAGGTGATGATCATGACCGATGCCGATGTGGACGGCTCTCATATCCGGACGCTTCTCCTCACGCTCTTTTACCGGAAGATGCCGGGGCTCATCGACAGGGGATACCTCTACATCGCACAGCCCCCGCTCTACAAGGTGACGACCGGCGGGAAGGAACTCTACATGAAGGACGATGAGGAGTTCGAACGGTTTATCATGCAGCGGAGCATGGAAAAGGTGAAATGCTTCATCCGCGACAAGGAGATAGGGCGCGACCGCCTGAGGGAGGATCTGGAGAACGTCAGGGGCGTGGAAAAGTATCTCGCCGACATGGAGCGGCTCAACGTAAAAAAGGTATTGATTTTATCTCTCTTTGGTGCAGATATTTATAGAAGGGAGGACTTTGAGAATCCGGACAAGCTCTTAGCCCTGAAAGAACGTCTGGTCAAGGAAGGCTATGGTGCGGACGTTTCTCTGGATCGCGAGCATAACCTCTATACGCTGAATATCCAGGACAACCTCAAGAAAGGACAGGAGTTCATCGTCGACCATGAATTTTGCAGCCAGGAGGACTATCGGGGATACTACCGTATTTACAAGGGGATCGCCGCTTACTACGAGGAGGAGATACGTGTTCTCACCAAGGATGGCACGATCCGCTCGACCACCGCAGAGCAACTCCTCACGTTCGTGAATGAAAAGGGGAAGGAAGGCATTACCGTGCAGCGCTACAAAGGCCTCGGCGAGATGAACCCCGAGCAGCTCTGGTCGACAACCATGGATCCGGCGCGAAGAACATTAATCCGCGTCTCCATAGAAGACGCGATACAGGCCGACCAGATGTTTACCATACTCATGGGGACCAACATAGAATCGAGAAGGACCTTTATAGAGGAAAACGCGGTGGATGTCAGAAATCTTGATGTATGATTCTTATCTGTTTGACCGGCATACTGGGGAGCGGCAAGAGCACCGTCACCGCCTTGCTCAGGAGGCGGGGGTTCGAAGTAATCGACCTCGACGCACTCGCAAGAGATAGTCTCAACTGGAAAGAAACCCAGAACGACATCAAGGACGCCTTCGGCAAGGAATATATCGTGCACGACAGGGTAGATGTGGAGAGGTTGAAGGGCACCGCCTTTACGAAAGAGAACCTGCGGGCCCTCGAGGCGATCATCCATCCACGGATACGGCAGGAGGTCAGGCGGAGACTGGCCGCCCTTGAGGAGAAGGGTACGCCGATCGTCTTCGTTGACCACCCCCTCCTCTTTGAAGTCGGATTTCACAGCAGGTTTGACAGTATCGTCTTGGTTACGGCAGACATGGACACCATCCGCGAAAGGCTTAAAAAGAGGGGCATGGACGCCCGCGATATAGAAACGAGGCTCTCCTTTCAAATACCGTTGAAGGTAAAGGAAAAAATGGCAGACTACGTCATCGACAACAGCGGAACCGAAGATCGGCTCGAGGAACAGGTCGACGCTCTCCTCGAAAAGATAACGAACCGGGAGGTATCATAGAATGTATCTAAACGAACTCAAGAGAAAAAAGATAGGGGATCTCACGCACATCGCGAAGGATCTGAACGTGGATAATGCAACCGGCCTGAGAAAGCAGGAACTTATTTTTTCTATTCTTCAGTCCCTTGTCGACAAGAACGAGCTCATCCACGGGGAGGGCATCCTCGAAATCCTCCCGGAAGGGTTTGGCTTCCTTAGATCGACGGACTCCAACTACCTGCCCGGCCCGGACGACATCTACGTTTCCCCGTCCCAGATAAAACGGTTCGGTCTGAGGACGGGAGATACGATCGCGGGCCAGATAAGGCCGCCCAAGGACAACGAGAAGTACTTCGCCCTCCTCAATATCGAGAAGATCAATTTCGACGACCCCGAGATCGCGAAGGACAAGATCATCTTCGACAACCTGACGCCCATATACCCGTGCGATCGCATACAGCTCGAGACGAACGGGACAAGGCTCTCGAGCAGGGTAATGGACCTCTTCACCCCCATAGGGAAGGGACAGCGCGGGCTCATCGTGGCGCCGCCCAGGACAGGCAAGACGATGCTGCTCCAGGGCCTTGCGAACAGCATCACGACGAATCACAAAGAGATTTACCTCATCGTGCTCCTCATCGATGAAAGGCCCGAAGAGGTCACCGACATGGAGAGATCCGTCGACGGCGAGGTGATCAGCTCCACCTTCGACGAGCCGGCAACGAGACACGTCCAGGTGGCGGAGATCGTCATAGAGAAGGCAAAGAGGCTCGTCGAGCACAAGAAGGACGTCGTCATCCTCCTCGACAGCATCACAAGGCTCGCGAGGGCCTACAACACGGTCGTGCCGAGCAGCGGCAAGATCCTTTCCGGCGGCATCGACGCATCCGCCATGCAGAAACCTAAACGCTTCTTCGGCGCCGCGAGAAAGATTGAAGAGGGTGGAAGCCTCACGATCATCGCAACGGCCCTGATCGATACGGGCAGCAGAATGGACGAGGTCATATTCGAAGAATTCAAGGGAACGGGAAACTCCGAGATCTATCTCGACCGCAAGCTGACGGAAAAGAGGATATTCCCTTCCATCGACATCAACAAATCCGGGACCAGGAAGGAGGAGCTCCTCATCAACAATGGCGATCTCTCGCGGATATGGCTCCTGCGTAAGGTGCTCCAGCCCATGAATACGGTCGAATCCATGGAGTTTCTCCTGGAGAAACTTTCCGATGCGGATTCCAATAAAGACTTTCTCAACTCGATGAGCAGAGGAGGATAACCATGAAAGCAAAGATTCATCCCGAGCTGAAGAAGGCCCAGGTACGGTGTGCCTGCGGCAACACGTTTGAGACCCTATCCACAAAGGAGAAGATCACCGTGGAAATTTGTGCGAAGTGCCACCCCATCTTCACGGGACGCGAGAAGCTCCGCGACTCGGCGGGAAGGGTGGAGAAATTCCAGAGAAAATACGGCAGGGTGGTGACGAAGGATAAGGAATGATCGCGGACAGGCTCGAGGACATGGAGAAGCGATTCGACCGGATAGAGGCCGATATGGCGCGGCCGGCCGCGGTCGCCGACATGGACGGGTACAGGAAGCTGGCGCGCGAGTACGCCGAGCTGCGCGAGGTGGTCGCGACTTTCCGGGAATGGAAGAAGGTCAGGGCGGAGTTCCGGAATGCCAGGGAGATGGTGCAGCAGGAGACGGACGAGCAGATGAAGGAACTCGCGAGGGAAGAGGCCGCCCTACTCGAAAAGGAGGATCAGAGGCTTGAATCCCTCCTGAAGGGGAAGCTCCTCGCGAAAGAAGAGCAGCAGGTGAACAACACCTTCCTGGAGATACGGGCCGGCACGGGGGGCGAAGAGGCGGCCCTCTTCGCCCGTGACCTTTTCAGCATGTATATGAAATATGCCGAGAAGATGCACTGGAAGACGGAGCTCCTCAATATGAGCATGTCCGATCTGGGCGGCTTCAAAGAGGTCACCCTGGCCGTGGAGGCGCGGGACGCCTTTCAGAGGCTGAAATACGAGAGCGGTGTCCACCGGGTGCAGCGCGTGCCGGAGACGGAATCGCAGGGCCGCATTCACACGTCCACGGTGACCGTCGCCGTGCTCCCCGAGCCGGAGGAATTGGAGCTGACCATAAACGCCGAGGATTTGCGGATCGACGTATACCGGTCGAGCGGTCCCGGCGGCCAGCACGTGAACACGACCGACTCCGCCGTCAGGATCACCCACATTCCGACCGGTCTTGTCGTGACCTGCCAGGACGAAAAATCCCAGCACAAGAACAAGGCGAAGGCCCTCAGGGTGTTGCGGGCGCGGCTCAAGGAACGGATGGAGGAGGAGAAGGAGCAGGAGGTCTCGGAGGAGAGAAGGAAGCAGGTGGGAACAGGCGACAGGAGTGAACGGATCCGCACCTATAACTTCCCCCAGGGGAGAGTGACCGACCACAGGATCGGCCTCACCCTCTACAAGCTCGAGGATACGCTGGCAGGCAACCTCGACGCCCTGCTTGATCCGATCGTCGCCCACTTTCAGGCAGAGTCCCTGAAGGCACGGTAACCGCGTTGCGTATCAGAGAGTTATTTCTTTCCCGGAAGGAGATTCCCGGACTTGACCTCGCGGCCATCGTTTCCCACGTCCTTGCGCTTTCGCGGGAACGGATCCTGATGGAGCCGGAGAGGCTGCTCGATGGGGCCGAGACCGCGAGGATCGCGAGGCTCGTCGACGAGAGGCTAAGGGGGAAGCCCCTCGCCTACCTCACTAACAGGAAGGAGTTCTTTTCGGAATCGTTCTACGTGGACGAGCGCGTCCTGATACCGAGGCCGGAGACGGAACTCCTCGTTGAAGAGGCGCTCCGGATCGTCGGGGAGAAAGGCGGTGACGTGCGTGTCCTCGACATGGGAACCGGCTCGGGGATAATCGGCATACTCCTCGCGAAGGCCCACGCCCGCCACGTCCTCTGTGTCGACATCTCCCCCGGAGCCCTCGACGTGGCGAGGAGGAACGCCCGTTCGCTCGGCCTCGGGGCCGGGATCGACTTCGTTGCCTCCGACCTCTTCGCGGCCGTCAAAAATGGCCGGGTCTTCGACCTTATATGCGCGAACCTGCCCTATGTGGCCGAATGCGAGTGGGACGGCCTCATGGCGGACGTGAAGGCGTTCGAACCGAGGCGCGCCCTCGTGGGCGGAAGAGACGGGACGGAGCTTTATCAGAGGTATATCGGGGAAATTGTCCCCCATCTCGCCAGGGGCGGATATATGCTCTGTGAGATCGGCGGCGGGGGCCAGGCAGCCGTTCTGGACGCGCCCCTCCGAAAGGCGGGCCTAGATGTGGCAATGCTCCGTGACCTCGCAGGCCTGGAAAGGGTGATAAGGGGCTCATGGAAAAGTTTGTCATAAAGGGCGGTGAAAGGCTTAGCGGCTCGGTCGTGATAAGCGGGGCGAAGAATGCCGTCCTCCCCGTGCTTTCGGCGACCCTGCTCCAGGAAGGCCTCTACCGGATCGCCAATGTCCCCCGGCTCCGGGACGTGGATTCCATGATAAAGCTCCTTGCTTTCATAGGCGCCAAGGGGACGCGGGTGGACGACCACACGATCGTCGTGGACACGAAAGGCGTCGAGAACTATACGGCCCCCTATGAGATCGTCAAGGAGATGCGGGCGTCCGTGCTCGTCCTCGGCGCCCTTGTCGGGAGGCTCAGACGGGCGGTCGTCTCCTATCCGGGGGGGTGCGCCATCGGCGAGCGGCCGATAAACCTCCACCTCAAGGCGCTCTCCCTGCTCGGATGCGAGGTGAAGATCCACGAAGGCTACGTCGACGTGAGCGCAAAGAGGCTGCGGGGCTGCAAGGTGACCTTCGACGCGCCCACCGTGGGGGGAACGGAGAACATCCTGATGGCCGCGGTCACCGCCGAGGGCGAGACAATAATACAGAACGCCGCGCGGGAGCCGGAGGTGGCCGACCTTGCGACCATGCTCACGAGGATGGGTGCGAAGATAGAGGGCATCGGCACCGAGACGGTACGCGTAAAGGGCGTCAAGGAGCTTGCGCCCTGCGACTACGAGGTGATCCCCGACCGGATCGAGGCGGGCACCTTCCTGGTCGGCTGCGGCCTCACGAGGGGCAGTATCGTCCTGGAAGGCGCGAGGGCCGATCACCTGAAGGCCCTGATCGGGAAGCTGAGGGAAGCGGGCATGGAGATAGAGGAGAAAGAGGGGAAGATACGGGCTTCCATGACGAGGAAGCGACCCAGGGCCTTCGACGTGAAGACGCTGCCCTACCCCGGTTTTCCTACTGACATGCAGGCCCAGGTGATGGCGCTCATGGGCGTCTCGGGGGGTGTCGGCGTCATCACCGAGACGATCTTCGAGAACAGGATGATGCACGCGGCGGAACTGCGGAGGATGGGGGCGGACGTGCACGTCATAGGAAACACGGCGATCGTCAAGGGGGTCAAGGCCCTCCAGGGCGCGAAGGTGATGGCCACGGACCTTCGGGCGAGCGCATCGCTCATCCTTGCGGGCCTCTGCGCGTACGGCACGACGGAGGTCTCCCGAATATACCATATCGACAGGGGATACGAAACGATCGAGAAGAAGCTGGGCGCCCTGGGTGCGAGCATCGAGAGGAGGAAGGATGAAAATATGGCATCTTGAGAAAGAGCGCGATGCCTTCATTACCGCCATCGTCTCCGCGAGGGAGGCAGCCAGGGCGGGTATCAGGGAGAGGGTGGAGCGCATCAGGACCGAGGTGCTCGCGAAGGGGGAGGGGGCGCTCGTGGGCTACGCCAGGCAGTTCGACGGATGGAGCCGCGACTACCCGCTGAAAATCGAGCCGGACGAACTCGAAGGCGCGGCATCACTGGTCGGAAGGAAAGAGCTGCGCGTGCTTACGGGCATGATACGGAACGTGACCCTCTTTCATAAAAGCCAGAAGCCTTTGGAGCGAACGTACCGAAGACAGGGTCTGAAGGTCGTCGAAAAGTCCGTGCCCGTGGAAAGGGCCCTCGTGTACGTGCCGGGTGGTACGGCGCCTTACCCGTCGAGCCTCGTCATGGGGGCGGTGCCGGCACGTATCGCGGGTGTCAGGGAGATCTATGCGACCACCCCCGCGCGCGACGGGCGCATCAACCCGTACATCGCGGCGGCCGCGGGACTCCTCGGGGTCACCGACGTCTACAGGATAGGCGGGGCCCAGGCCATCTACGCCTTCGCGTACGGCGCCGGAGGCGTACCGAAGGTGGACATGATCGTGGGACCGGGCAACGCCTATGTGGAGGAGGCGAAGAGGGACGTATACGGCCGCGTCGGCATCGACATGCTTGCGGGCCCGAGCGAGCTTGTCGTCCTCGTCACGGAGCCTTTCCCTCCGGCCATACTCGCGTGGGACCTCTTTTCCCAGGCGGAGCACGACGAGATGGCCTGCGTCGGCCTTTTCTCCCCTTCCCAGGAGGCGCTTTACAGCCTTTTGAGGAACATCGAGCGCCTCATCTCGTCGAACAGGCGGCGTGAGATCGTGGAGCGGGCCCTCAATGCCCACGGCTTTCTCGTCCACTACACGAAACTGGAGGACGCCCTTTCCGCGATCGACGCCATCGCCCCCGAGCACCTCGAGGTCATAGGGGATGAGACGGCAGCCGACAGGATAAGGTATTCGGGCGTCACCTATGTCGGTCCCCACACGTGCGTCTCCATGGGCGATTACTATATCGGCACGAACCACGTACTGCCGACAGGCGGGGCAGGGAGGTTCTCTTCGGGCCTCTCGGTGGAACGATTTACAAAGAGGCAAGTTTTAGTTAAGATAGATGGGTCATTCCTCAGAAAATACGGGGACGACGCTGCGGCGCTTGCGGACATAGAGGGCCTTTACGCCCACGGCGAGGCGATAAGGGCGAGAAAGGAGCTGCCCGGGTGAAGCTGAAGATAGGGATACCAAAGGGGAGCCTGCAGGAGAGCACCCTCAGGCTTTTCAAGAATGCGGGCTACACCATCAAGCTCGCGGATCGGTCCTACGTTCCGGCCATCGACGATCCGGAGCTTTCGGGGCTCGTCATAAGGGCGCAGGAGATGGGGCGGTATGTGGAGAACGGCATCCTCGACATGGGGATCACCGGTCTCGACTGGGTGCTTGAGCAGAACTCGAAGGTCGCGGAGGTCGCCCGCCTGCGCTACGGCAAGGTGGGGTTCAGGGGCGTCAAATGGGTCGTGGCGGTGCCGGTCGACTCGCCGATCACGGACCTCAAGGGCCTCCGGGGAAAGAAGATCGCCACCGAGCTCGTGGGCTTCACGACGCGCTACCTGAAATCCCGGAAGATAGATGCCGCGGTGGAGTATTCGTGGGGCGCGACAGAGGCAAAGCCGCCCCTCCTCGCCGATGCCATCGTGGAGGTCACGGAGACGGGGGCATCCCTCGTGGCGAACAACCTCCGCATCGTCGAGACGATCCTGGAATCGGAGACCGTCGTCGTAGCCAATAAGACGGCGCTCAAGGATAAGTGGAAGAGGACGAAGATCGAGAATATCGTGATGCTCCTCAAGGCGGCCCTCCTCGCGGACGAGAAGGTGGGGCTCAAGATGAACGTGCCGAGGGGGAAGCTCGATACGGTGATAGGCATCCTTCCCTCCCTCCATACGCCGACGATCTCGGGTCTTTCAGACAGCGAATGGGTCGCTATAGAGGTGATCATGGACGAACAGGTGGTCAGGGACATCATTCCTTCGCTCAGAAGGGCGGGTGCGCAGGGCATTGTGGAATATCCGTTGAATAAAGTGATACTCTAGGGGGATCGATGGAGAGGGAATCCGAGGTGGAGAGGAGGACGAAGGAGACCCGGATACGGGTCGCCTGGAAGCTCGACGGTGACGGCCGATATGACATCTCGACGGGTATCCCCTTCTTCAATCACATGCTCGAGCTTTTCGCGCGCCACGGCTTCTTCGACCTCACCGTCGAGGCAAAGGGCGACATCGACATCGACTACCACCACACCATCGAGGATACGGGCATTACCCTCGGGAGTGCACTGAGAGAGGCCCTCCCCGCATTTGCCGGCGCAAGCCGGTTCGGCCACTGCCTCCTGCCCATGGACGAGGCCCTCTGCCTGGTGGCCGTCGACCTCTCGGGGAGGCCCCTGCTCGTCTTTAGCGGCGATGTCACGGGCAAGGCGGGCTCCTTCGACGGCGAGGTGGTGAAGGAATTCTTCCGGGGTTTCGCGAACGAGGCGCGGATCACCCTCCACGTGAAGCTCCTCTCCGGAGAGAACCTGCACCACAAGATCGAGGCGATATTCAAGGCCTTCGGCAGGGCGCTCCGGGATGCGGTTAGGGCCGATGATAAGGTGAAGGGGGCGCTCTCCACGAAGGGGTGTTTGTGATGATTGCCATAGTGGACTACGGCATGGGGAACTTGAGGAGCGTGACGAACGCCTTCCGGCACCTTGACGCGGATGTCGTTGTCACGAGCGATGCAAGGGCGGTCCGGGAGGCGAGGGCCCTCGTGGTTCCCGGCGTCGGCGCCTTTGGCAGGTGCGTGGAGAACCTGAAGCGGTACGGCCTCTTCGACCTCATCAGGGAGCAGATAGCGGAAGGAAAGCCCTATCTGGGGATCTGCCTCGGCATGCAGATCCTCCTTGAATCTTCCGAAGAGACGCCGGGGGTCGAGGGTATGGCGGTGATCAAGGGACGGGTGGTCCGTTTTCAAGGCGCCATGAAGATACCCCACATGGGATGGAACAGCATCGATATCGTCAAGCCCTCACCGATACTTGACGGCATCCCAAGCGGTTCCTACTTTTATTTCGTCCATTCCTACTTTCCCGAACCGGCTGAACCTGTATCGGCCACCGTTACCGGGTACGGCGGGGAGTTCACCTCCTCGGTGGAGAAGGGTAATATCTTCGCCTGCCAGTTCCATCCCGAAAAGAGCCAGGCCATCGGCCTCAGGCTTCTGAGGAATTTTGTGAGACTATGCGAATAGTGTCCGCCATCGTAGCAGCCATCCTCATCGTTGCCGGCGCGTCCGCTCCGGCCTTTGCCCTCGGCCTTTACGTGGAACGGCTGCAGGACTTGAACGAGAACATCTGTCCTGTCTGCCACAGGGTGATCGTGCCCGGAGACATACACGAAAATGCGGAGACCACGCTCATGACCGAGTTTGGCGGGGCCCTCGAAGAAAAGGGGATCAAGTACACCCAGGAGAAGGGGGAAGCGCAGTACCTAAATGTCCTCATCTACCGGTTCCAGGAGCGGCGAGGGGGCAATTTCGCCGTGGAAAGACCGGCGAGCGTCGGTTTCCATGTCCACCTCTTCGACCAGAGCGGCCTCGCGAGGGTCATTGTCTTCGATGAGACGCAGCAGCCGCTCTCCGACAATATCTTCCGCTTCTTCACCTTCCTCAGGCGAAAGGCGAGGTGGATCACCGCGAGCGAGCTCGCCCGCGAGGGCGTGCGCAAGGCGGTCGATGACCTCGCCGATGATCTGAAACAGGAGGGGGCCGCGAAAAGGCCATGAAGATATTGTTTGCCATGGACCTCATAGCCGGGCGCTTCGTGAGGCTCGTTCGCGGTGATTTCGAGCGCATGACCGTGTACGGCGATGACCCCGCGGCCATGATCGCGCGCATGGTGGCTGAAGGGGCCAGGGACTTCCACGTGGTCGACCTCGATGGGGCCCGGACGGGCGCCGTAGTGCACCGGGAGGTGATAAAGGAGGTCCGGGCCGCCGTGGACGGGTATCTGGAGGTCGGGGGAGGCATACGAAGAGAAGGGGATATCACATCTTATGCGGCCATGGGGGTGAACGGCGTGATCGTCGGTACCAGGGCCCTGACGGACCCCGCCTTTTTTGAGGGATTGTCGGCCTTTCGGAACATCGTCCTCGGCCTCGACATGTACGAGGGAAGGCTCATGGTGAAGGGCTGGAAAGAGGCCGCCTCCGCAGGCCTGGAGAAGGTGCTCGACGATGCCCGCAGGGTGGGCGTCATGGCGCTCCTCTGCACGAACATAGCCGGCGACGGCATGCTCACGGGGCCGGATTTCGAGGGTCTCGGAAGAATCAAGGAGATGACGGCCCTGCCGATCATCGCGGCGGGCGGCGTGAGCAGCGCCGACGACCTCAAGGCGCTGAGGGAGATGGATGTCTGGGCCGCGATCGTGGGCAAGGCGTTCTATGAAGGGAATATAGGGGTCCGGGAGGCCATGATCTATGCTGACTAAGCGCATTATCCCCTGCCTCGACGTGATGGGGGGCAGGGTGGTGAAGGGGATGAATTTCGTCAACCTGAGGGACGCGGGCGGGCCCGTCGAGAACGCCAGGGCGTACGAGGAGCAGATGGCGGATGAACTCTGTTTTCTCGACATCACCGCGTCTCACGAGTCGAGAAAGACAATCATCGACGTGGTCGAGCAGGTTGCGGCCGAGGTCTTCATGCCCCTCACGGTAGGCGGCGGCGTCACGCGTCTCGACGATATAAGGGATATCCTCAGGGCCGGCGCCGACAAGGTGACGGTCAACACGAGCGCTGTCGAGCGGCCGGAGCTGATTGCCGAGGCAAGCGAGATGTTCGGGAGCCAGTGCATCTGCGTCGCCATCGACGCGAAGGCGACCGGAAGCGGCGGTTTTGAGGTATATACGTACGGGGGAAGTCGTGCGACGGGTGTCGATGCCGTCGAGTGGGCGCGAAGGGTGGAAGCCCTCGGGGCAGGCGAGATCCTCCTCACGAGCATGGACAGGGACGGCACGAAGATCGGCTATGACATCCCGCTGACGAGGACTATCTCGGAGGCGGTCACCATTCCGGTCATTGCCTCGGGGGGTGTCGGCACGCTCGAACACCTTTACGAGGGCCTTGTGGAAGGCAAGGCGGACGCGGTGCTCGCGGCCTCCATCTTCCACTACAGGGAGCATACGGTGCTCGACGCGAAGAGGTATCTGCGGGACCGCGGGGTGCCCGTGCGGTTATAAGGGGATAGGAGAAGGGAATGGTGAATATCGGCGACGCCGTGAAATGGGATGTCCAGGGGCTCATCCCCGTGGTCGTCCAGGACGAGCGGACCCACGACGTGGTGATGGTGGCCTACATGAATGCGGAGGCGCTGGAGCTGACGCGCGCGACAGGCCGCGCCCATTACTGGTCCCGCTCGCGAAAGAAGCTGTGGCTCAAGGGCGAAACATCGGGCCACTACCAGGAGGTGCGCAACCTCTACCTCGACTGCGACGGCGACACGCTCCTCCTGGTAGTCGATCAGAAGGTTGCCGCCTGTCACACGGGTTACTGGAGCTGCTTCTACAGGTCGTGGAGGGACGGCTGGACACCGGTCGGCGAAAAGGTGTTCGACGAGGACGCGGTCTATAGTGACAAAGGATAGGGTCTGCGAGTGGTTCGCCACGTGCAGCTATACAGGCTACCTGCCCTTTGCGCCGGGGACATGGGCCTCGGTCCTCACGTGCGCGATCCTCTGGTTCTTCCCCCCCTTCAACAACCCGGCCCTCATCGCCCTCATCGTGGTTGCCGCCTTCTTCGCGATCGAACGGATAAGGGGGGAGGAGGAAGACCCCGGCTACATCGTGATAGACGAGCTGATCGGCATGCTCGTCTCGACCGTCGGCCGGAGCCTCACCCTTCGAAACGTCATCGGGGCCTTTATTCTCTTCCGCGCCTTTGATATACTGAAACCCTATCCTATAAGAAAAGTGGAGCGTCTGCCCGGCGCATATGGTATCATCGCGGATGATATCCTTGCCGGCGTGTTCGCGAATATGGCGCTCCTCATATGGGGGAGGCTGACATGAGCCCCGAGGAAAGGCTGGGGAGGCTGCTCAGAGAGAGGAAATTGACCGTCGCCGTTGCGGAATCCTGCACGGGAGGCCTTATTTCGAGCAGGATCACCGACGTGGCGGGCGCCTCAGACTACTTCCTCGCGGGCCTTGTGACCTATAGCAATGAGGCGAAGGAACGTTTCCTCTCCGTGCCGAAGGACCTGATTGTCGCGAAAGGGGCGGTCAGCCGGGAGGTCGCCGAAAAGATGGCCGAGGGGGTCCGCCATGCGGCCGGTGCGGATATCGGCTTTTCCGTGACGGGGATCGCCGGACCGGGAGGGGGCACGAAGGAGAAGCCCGTGGGAACGGTCTGCATGGGGCTCGCCGCGGGCGGGACAGTCCTCGCCCGGCAGCACGGGTTCGACGGCGACCGGTCCGCCATAAAGCGGCAGAGCGCGGACGAGGCCATGACATTCGTCCTCGATTATCTCGAAGGCAGGGTGCGGTGAGGGCGTTTCTGGCCCTCGATCTCCCCGCGGATATTATCGCCTATCTCAGGGGTGTGATCGGCCGGCTCGATAAGCGAACGGAAGGGGTGCGCTGGGTGAGGGACGAAGGCATCCACATCACCGTGAAATTCCTGGGCGAGATCGAGGAGGCGAGGGGGGAGGAAATGAGGGAGGTCCTCGCGCCGATCGGCGCGCGCATCGGTCCGTTTCCCGCCCGCTTGGGCGCCCTCGACGCCTTCCCGACGAGGCGGAGCGCGAGGGTCGTCGTGGTGCGGCTGAAAGAGGGGGTGGAGCAGTCACAGGCCATATTCTCGGAGGTCGAGGAGAGGCTTTCCGCGATACAGGTCGAGAGGGAACGGAGGGGGTTCGCGCCGCACATCACCCTGGGCAGGAGGCGCATACCAAAGCCCTTCCCGAATGGAGACCCCATGCCGATTGAGGAGAGGGGGTTCGTGATCGAGCGGCTCGTTCTTTATAAGAGTACACTGACACCGGGCGGCGCCATATATGCCCCGGTCTGGAGGATAAAACTGGGAGGCGAGGACCGATGAGGGAAGAGGGCGGCAGGACGAAGGCAGAGGAAGGAAGGGAAGGAAACAAGGAACGGGCGATAGAGATGGCCGTGACGCAGATCGAAAAGGCCTTCGGCAAGGGCTCGATCATGAAGCTGGGCGAGCGGCCCATCGAGGATATACCCGTTGTGTCGACGGGCTCGCTCAGCCTCAACATCGCCCTTGGCGTGGGGGGCATTCCCAGGGGACGGGTGGTCGAGATATTCGGGCCGGAGGCCTCGGGGAAAACGACGCTCGCCCTCCAGGTGGTCGCCGAGGTACAGAAGATGGGCGGAGCGGCCGCTTTCATCGACGCCGAGCACGCCCTCGATGTGCACTACGCGAACAGGATCGGCGTCAACACGGAAGAGCTTCTCATCTCGCAGCCCGATACGGGCGAGCAGGCCCTGGAGATCACGGAGATCCTCGTGCGGAGCGGCGGCGTGGACATAGTCGTTATCGATTCGGTGGCGGCCCTCGTGCCGCGGGCCGAGATCGAGGGCGAGATGGGTGACCAGCACATGGGGCTGCAGGCGCGGCTCATGTCCCAGGCCCTCAGAAAACTGACCGCCACGATCAGCAAATCGATGACCATCGTCGTCTTCATCAACCAGATCAGGCAGAAGATAGGCATCATGTTCGGCAATCCCGAGACGACTACGGGCGGGAACGCCCTCAAGTTCTATTCGTCGGTGAGGCTCGACATCAGGCGCATCGCGGCGATCAAGGACGGCCAGGACGTGGTCGGATCGAGAACAAGGGTGAAGGTCGTGAAGAATAAGCTCGCTCCCCCATTTCGGGAAGCGGAGTTCGACATCGTGTTCGGCGTGGGCATATCGAGGGAGGGCGACCTCATAGACCTGGGCGTCGAGGCTAACGTCGTAGAGAAATCAGGTACATGGTACTCATACGGGGAGGCCAGGATCGGCCAGGGGAGAGAGAACGCAAAGGACTTTCTCAGGGAACACCCCGAGGTGGCGGCGGACCTGGAATCGAAGCTGCTCGTTCATTACGGGCTGAGGAAGGAATAGACGTGCTGTCGAAAAAAACGCGAACCGAATTTCTGCAATTTTTTGAGCGCCACGGGCATACGAGGGTGCCCAGCTCGTCCCTCGTCCCCGAAAAGGACCCTACCCTTCTGTTCGTCAACGCCGGCATGGTGCAGTTCAAGAACGTGTTCCTCGGTCAGGAGAGAAGACCCTATTCGCGGGCCACGACCTCTCAGAAGTGCGTGCGGGCAGGGGGCAAGCACAACGACCTCGGCAATGTGGGCAGGACCCTGAGGCACCACACCTTCTTTGAAATGCTCGGTAATTTCTCTTTCGGTGACTATTTCAAGAAGGATGCCATTGCCTTTGCGTGGGAGTTCCTGCTGAAAACCCTCGGCCTCGACGAGGGGCGCCTGTGGGTGACCGTCTTCAGGGAGGATGATGAGGCGGAGAGGCTCTGGAAGGCGACGGGGGTCTCGCCGTCCAGGATCGTGAGGCTCGGGGAGAAGGACAACTTCTGGTCGATGGGCGACGAGGGGCCGTGCGGTCCCTGCTCGGAGATCGTCTACGATCTTGGCGAGAAGGTGGGGTGCGGGCAATCGACGTGCGCGGTGGGCTGTGACTGCGATAGGTTTTTCGAGATATGGAACCTCGTCTTCATGGAGTACGAGCGCTCCCGCGCAGGCGAGATGACACGGCTTCCGAGGCCGTCTATCGACACGGGCATGGGGCTCGAACGGATCGTCTCCGTCCTCGCGGGGAAGATAGGCAATTACGAGACGGACCTCTTCAGGCCCCTTCTCAGGCGACTCGAAGAGATTTCCGGGGAGGTCTACGGCGAGAGGGAGCCGGTGGATATCGCCTTCCGGGTGATCGCCGACCATGTGCGGGCGGCCACGTTCATCGTGAGCGACGGCGTCATGCCCTCCAAAGAGGGGCGGGGCTACGTGCTCCGGAGGATACTGCGACGCGCCCTGCGCTACGGAAAGAAGATAGGCATCGAGAAGGACTTCCTCGGGGACCTCTCGAAGATCGTGGTCGATATGATGGATGACGTCTACCCGGAGGTGAAGAACAATTACCCCTTCATCCTACGCGTCCTGAAGGGCGAGGAGGAGCGCTTTCTCGAAACCCTGAGCGTGGGCATGCGGCTCTACGAGGAGGTCAAGAAGGAGCGGCTGGCCGCGGGCGGCAAGGTAATCCCCGGAGACGTGGTCTACAGGCTCTACGACACCTTCGGCTTTCCCGTCGATATCACCGATGAGATGGCCGGGGAGGACGGCCTTGTGCTCGACATGACCGGTTTCGAGAAGGCCCTGGGCGAGCAGAGGGAGCGGTCGAGGACCGACCGGCGCATGAAAAACGTCAACGCGTCGGTCTCTGAAAATTTCGGGGTTGCTGCTTCGGCCTCGGGTACGCGGATCGAGGATATGAAGAACGTCTTTACGGGATACGACACCCTCGAATCGGACGGGACCATCCTGGCCATCCTGACGAAGGAAGGACAGGCCGTCGAGGATCTCCGGGAGGGCGAGGAGGGCAGCCTCTTCTTCGACGTCACGCCCTTCTACGGCGAGGCAGGGGGACAGGTGAGCGATGACGGCGTCATCATGGAGCACGCATCCGCCCTGGCCGTCGTGAACGACGTGACGAGGGTGAAGGAAGACCTCTTCTCCCATGCGGTGAAGGTGGAGAGGGGCGTTTTCAGGACCGGCCGGTCCGTGCACCTCGCGGTGGACAGGGAGAAAAGAAGGGCCGTGGCGAGGAACCACAGCGCCACCCATCTCCTCCAGTTCGCCTTAAGGCAGGTCCTCGGCGAGCACGTCAAGCAGTCGGGCTCCCTCGTCGAGAGGGACAGGCTGCGCTTCGACTTCACGCATTTTCAGGGGCTCGCGAGCGATGAGCTTGCGAGGGTCGAGGACATCGTCAACGAAAAGATCCTCGACACGGTAGAGGTCAAAACAGACGTGAAAAGCAGGGAAGACGCGATCCGCGAAGGGGCGACCGCCCTTTTCGAGGAGAAGTACGGCGATACGGTCCGGGTCGTGTCGATGGGCGATTTCAGCCGGGAGCTGTGCGGGGGAACGCACGTCGGAAATACGGGGGAGATCGGGAGCCTCTCGATTATCAGCGAGGGTTCCCTCGCATCGGGCATACGAAGGATAGAGGCGGTCACGGGCAAGGGCGCCCTCATGCACAGAAGAGCGGTCGAGGGCATCGCGCGGGCCGTCGCGAAGGAGCTGAAGACCGATGTCGAGGGCCTGCCGGACAGGGTGGAGGCCTTACTCGCGGAGCTTTCCGCGAAGGAGAAGGACCTTGCCCGCCTGAAGGACGAGATGATGCGCCAGCGGGTCGAAGAGGCGATCAAGGGCGCCTTCGAGAAGAACGGGGCGAGGATCGTCTCCCTGTTCGTGCCGGGCGGGAGCGCGGAGGACCTTAGGAAGGCGACCGACATTGTCCGCGACAGGCTCGGAAGCTGCATGGTCGTCGTGGGCACCAGGGACGAGGCGAAAGGCCTTATCGTGGCGGCCGTCACGAAAGACCTTGCCGCTACCCTGAACGCGGGGCAGGTCGTCAAGTCGATCGCGGCGAAATACCACGGTAAGGGCGGAGGTAATCCCCAGATGGCGCAGGGCGGCATTCCGGCGGATTCGGTCGTCGAGGCGTTGAGCTACGTGAGGGAGCTTTTGGCCGGGTAGGTCGTCCGTCTTTCCCGGTACGGCGCGGACCCCGCCCCTATGGGGAGGGGGTGCATCTTCGACTATCGGGAGGAGTCAGATAACGTGACACAGGGCCGCACCTTTTTCAACCTCTACAACCACAATTTCGCGCGTCTCGCCGCCGCGATACCCCGCGTGCGCGTGGCCGACTGCGCCTTTAACGCCGGCGAGACGATCGCGCTCATGGCAGAGGCCGCCCGTCGCAAGGCGATCCTCGTCGCCTTTCCCGAGCTGGGACTCACGGGGTACTCCTGCGATGACCTGTTTCACCAGCAGGCCCTTCTCGACGGCTGCCGCGACGGCCTTGGGACGATCCTCGAGGCGTCCGCGAGCATCCCCGTCATCACCGTCGTTGGCCTGCCCCTTGTCGTGAATGACCTCCTCTTCAACTGCGCGGCGGTCCTCTACGGCGGGAAACTCCTGGGGATCGCGCCGAAGACCTATTTGCCCAACTACCGTGAGTATTACGAGATGCGGTACTTTGCCCCGGCGGATTACGCGGTATGCACGCGGATCGACCTCCTCGGCCAGGACGTGCCCTTCGGGAACAGGCTCCTCTTCGAGGTGACGGGGCAGCCTGCCTTCAGGTTCTTCATCGAGGTCTGCGAAGACCTCTGGGTGCCGATTCCCCCCTCGTCGTACGCCTCCCTCGCCGGGTCAACCGTCCTCATCAATCTCTCGGGATCGAACATTACCGTGGGGAAGGCAGGGTACCGGCGCCAGCTCGTGGCAAACCAGTCGGCCCGCTGCATCGCCGCCTACCTTTACACGTCGGCGGGCTTCGGCGAATCGACAACCGACCTGGCGTGGGACGGTCAGGGCCTGATATACGAGAACGGCACAAGGCTCGCGGAATCGAGGCGCTTCTCCTACGACCCGCAGCTCATCACCGGCGATGTCGACCTCGACAGGCTCTTTCAGGACCGGATGAGACAGAACAGTTTCGGCCAGTCGATCCTTCGTCATCGCGACCACCTCCTGGACTTCCGCACCGTGGCGGTCGATGCGGCCATTCCGCGGCAGGAGGTCCTTCTGCTCGACCGGGTCTACGAGCGGTTTCCCTTCGTGCCGAGCGACGTCGAGGGTCAGGACCGGCGATGCCGCGAGGTCTACGAGATCCAGGTGCAGGGACTCGCCAAAAGGCTTAAGTTCACGGGCACCGACAAGGTGGTGATCGGCGTATCGGGGGGGCTCGATTCCACCCAGGCGCTCATCGTTGCCGTGCGGGCCATGGACATCATGAACCTTCCCCGAACAAATATCCTCGGCTGCCTCCTGCCGGGATTCGCCACGAGTCAGCGCACCATGGGGCAGGCGAAAAGGCTTCTCGACGCCCTCGGCTGCACGAGGGAGGAGATCGACATTCGCCCCTCGTGCATGCAGATGTTCAAGGACATCGGCCACCCCTTCGCCAGGGGGGAGGCGGTCTATGATATCGCCTTCGAGAACGTTCAGGCAGGCGAGCGGACGAGCCACCTCTTTCGTCTCGCGAACCGGCGTCAGGGGCTCGTAGTCGGAACGAGTGATCTGAGCGAGCTTGCCCTTGGGTGGAGCACCTACGGCGTGGGCGATCAGATGGCGCACTACCACGTGAACGCGAGCGTGCCGAAGACACTGATCCAATACCTGATCCGGTGGGTGGCGGGAAAGGATTTCTTCGGCCCCGAGGCGAGCGGGGCGCTCATGGATGTCCTCGATACCGTGATAAGTCCCGAGCTGGTGCCCGGCACCACCGGGGAGGAGCCGGACCAGCAGTCCGAAGACGTCCTCGGTCCCTTCGCGTTACAGGATTTCACGCTCTACTACATCCTCCGCTTCGGATTCCCCCCGCCGAAAGTCGCCTTCCTTTCGTGGACTGCCTGGCATGAGAGGGGAAGCGGCCTCTGGCCCGATATTCCCGAGGAGAAGAGAAGCGCCTACGGCATAGGCGAGATAAAGCGCTGGCTGGCCGTATTCATCGAGCGCTTCTTTCAGTTGAGCCAGTACAAGCGGAGCTGCATCGCGAACGGACCGAAGGTAGGCTCGGGCGGTTCGTTGTCCCCCAGGGCTGACTGGCGCGCGCCGAGCGACGCCGAGGCTGCTGCATGGCGGGTCCTCCTTGCCCGGATCCCCGACGAGGACCCCGGGTAATGTCGGAAAGGGTGCGGGCTCAGGCCTGATGCACCCTGAAGGAAAGGTGGTTATACTATCCCTATGTTATACGAATTTCCGGAATTCAAGCCCATCGGCATTGAGGATCGGGACCTGATCAAGGGCAAGCTGTGGGAGTACCAGCCCCACACATCGGAGCTGAATTTTACCAATATGTTCATATGGAGGTCCCACTACGGCTTCGAATGGTCCCTCTACCGCGACTCGCTGCTCGTGATCGCGTCCAATTCGGGAAATGGGGTGCAGGCCCTCCCCCCGATCGGCCCTCCCCCGCGCAGCGAGGCGAGCCGCATGCTCCTATCATGGATGAAGGACGAGAAGAACATTCCTGACCCGCGAATAGACAGGGCCGATGCACGGCTCGCTTCCGAGCTGGACCCAAGCGGCGATTTTGTCATCGAGCCGACGAGGGACCACTTCGACTACATCTACCGGACAGAGGACCTGATCCAACTTTCGGGTAAG
>JBEKJU010000007.1:0-35342 GCA_050011095.1 Syntrophorhabdales bacterium | reverse complement strand
CTTCGAGTGGAAATTCACTAGAAAGGACCTCTCAGGCTTGTTGCATAAACTCTCAAACTCATCTCTGGAGTCGGTTTGTGCGGCATAATACGTCACCGGACTTTCGAGATAGGGTACTAAGGTATTGGCCGGAATAGTCTGGAAACCTCCGGTCTTGATTCTTGACTTTCCTTTTGAGAAGTAGGTAATATTAGCCCTGCCGCTAACCGGCTTATGCATCAGGAGATACATCGTGAGAACAGCCCGTGTTGCGCGAGCGGCGAGGTGGGAGTCCCGGCCTCGTCTGGTGCCCGTTCTGTTAGGCCTTGCCGACCGGTTCATGGCAGGCCCGCTTTGCCGCTTTGGCGATCCAGGCGCCTTCGCAAGGACCTCCCGGAAGCCCTTGTGGCTCTGAGGCCTTTTTTTGAACGCGTCGGAGTCCTTCGTTGCCAATTTCATTACACCCTTCGCCCTCGCCTTCGGGGCGGCGACCGGCCGGATCGGCACGCTCGCCTCGGCGGTCGCCCCCTCTGCGGGCAAAGCCACGACCCGCAAGCGGGTGCCCCGAGACTCCCTGCTCAAAGACTCGCTCCGCTCGTTGTCTTGGATACCCTGCTGCTTGCAGCAGGGTCATTTATTCGGCCGTTGCGGTTGCATCTTTTATCGGGCCGGTCCTGTGGTATACTTGTTGCCATGATATCGATAAGGGGGCTCTTCTGGATTTCTGCAATCGGCCGGTTCGCCTTCCTCTTCCTGATAGCGCGCGACAGGCCGGAAGGGGTGACAAAGTGAACGGGAGAAACGGAACAGGACGCCGGACAAGGATCGCATGGTGGTGCTTCGCGGCCATCGCTGCGTTGCTTCTCTTTTCCGGCCATCTGACTGCGGGGCAGCCAGGGGCAGTGAGGCAGAAGATCACTTTTGTGCCGTCGGGCGCATCGGTCATCGCGGAGAAGGCCGACTCGCCGGAGAAAAGGACAAGGGGACTTATGTTCCGGACATCGCTGGGAGAGACAGAGGGCATGATATTCTATTTCGGGCAGCCGGGCCGACACCCCTTTTGGATGCACAACACGCGCATACCGCTGACTGTCATCTTTCTTGACGATGCCTTGAGGATAGTCGATATGCGGAATATGTCGCCCTGTCTTGAAAGGGACCCTGACCGCTGCCCCATCTACGCCCCGGGCGCGGATGCGGGCTACGCGGTCGAGGTAAATCAGGGTTTTGTGGGGAAACACCGCATAAAGATCGGCGACCACGTCATTATAGAAGAGGTCAGGTAGGCAGAGATGAGGCGCCGTCCATTGGAGGATCATTTATTGCCTGCCTGCCGTGCTATAATGGATAGCGAGGTATACAATACAAAAAAGCCATTCGGTGACCGAATGACGGATGTAATGCCAAGTTGGATTCAAAGTCATCCACCCACGCCTTCGGCGCGGGTACCAGGGCGATGACGAGGAGCCGACGAAGGCGTCGGCGGGGTGTCCACGCAGTGGGTCGCACAGCGTGGGTCGGTTAGCACGTCGAGGGGAGCGGCGAGGGGACAGCAAAGATGTGGCGAAGAAGGCAACTTGGTATAAGTTGGGCGACCCGGTATCGGTTAATGGGGGGGCAGGACACTCCATTGCCGGTGCCACCTCGTGGTGCAGGCGAAAACAGGGCCTTTACGCTCGTCGAGGTCATTCTTGCGGTAGCCCTGTCGGCGCTCCTCCTCACCATCGTCTACTGGACCTACTTTTCGATAAACCGGTCGATCGAGGCGGCCACCGAGGGGCAGGATGCCCTGGATACGGGCAGGACCCTTTCGGAACTGATAAAGAAGGACATCCGCGCCATAAACCCAGCCCAGTATGCCTTTGTAGGCAAGAATCAGGATGTCGGCGACCGCCCGTTCGGGGAGATGGAGTTCGTCACGAATGCCTTGCTGGAGACCGACCCCCTGAGGCTCAGAAGGGTGGGATACATGATGGTCCGGACCGACAAGGGCGAAATGATCCTCGTGAGGAGGGAATCGAAGGACCTCACCGATCCCCTCGATAACGATCCGGCCGATAATCTCCCGAAGGCCTTCGAGATATCGCGGATCTTGACGGGATTTGTCGTCGAGTTCTATAACGGCACCGACTGGGTGCAGACCTGGGATTCAGGCGTGAGCAATACCCTGCCGAAGCAGGTGAGGGTGACGATGGAAGTGGCCGATGCAAGGGGAAAGAAGAAGACATTCGTGGCTGAGGAGGACATCCAGAGTGCAGCGCAATGAAGAAGGCTTCATCCTCGTAACGGTCCTTCTCGTGATCGCCGTGCTCTTTCCGCTCATCCTGGCCTTCAACTCCAAAGTTGAGCTTAACCTCATTCAGGCCGAGAATTTCAGGAATTCCGTCCAGGCGCTCAGGAGCGCCCGATCAGGGGTCGAAGGGGCGATCGGGCTTTTGAAAGCCGACGATCCGAGCTACGATTCGAAACGCGATAACTGGGCAGCCGCCTTCCCGACCCTGGCCCTCGGGGACGGCGTCCTCGTCGTGACCGTCGTGGATGAGGACTCGAAAATCCCGGTCAACAACCTCGTGGGAGGGGTCAAGAATGTCCAGGCGTCGACGACCGCCGCCACAAGCACGACGGGGCAGGCAAATACCGCCGCCGCGACGACCGCCGCCAATAAGACAGCCGCGACGACCAAGGACAACACGGTGAACGATAAGGTGGACACGAACCTCGATACACGGCTCAGGGCCCTCATCACCCGGCTCGGGGGCAAACCTGAAGTCTTAGACGCCCTGATCGACTGGCTCGACTCGAACAGCGACGTGACGGGAAGCGAGGGCGCCGAGGACGACTACTACATGCAACTGGGTTACCACTGCAAGAACGGCAGCCTGGATTCCCTCGACGAGTTATCCCTCGTGAGGGGGTTCGACAAGGAACTGCTCAATGAAACGAACCTCAAGGATTATCTGACGATCGCCCCGACGGACGGCAAGATCAACCTGAATACCGCCCCGCCTGAGGTTCTCTATGCCGTCCTCGAAACAAAGACGACCGACCTCCCCCAGCCCCTGAACGACAGCGACGTACAGAACCTGATCGGGTACCGGGACCAGCATGACCTGAAGACCCTGAACGATGTCGCCTCAGCCATCAAGATAGGTCAGGATCAGGTGGCTAATATCACACCCCTTGTAAAGGTGAATTCTGCTTACTTTACGGTAAACAGCAGGTATACTATAGGCAGGGTGGTGAAAAATGTGGAGGCCCTCTTGAAGAGGGACGGCTCAACCGTGACGATCATTTCGTGGAGGGAGTTTTGAGAAGAAAAGGCGCGGCCATCATCCAGCGAAACGGAAGTTGGTGCGGTGTGACGCTCACCTTTGGGGAGAATGAGATAACCGATGTGAGGATCCATGAGAAGGGCGCCCTCACAGAGGTGAAAAAGTCCTTTGAAGAGGGCGGCTACGGCGTGGCGCTCGAAAACGGCTCCGCCTATCTCTTCAACCTGGCGTTCCCTTTCTCCGACAAGCGGAAGATAAGACTCGTCATCCGCAGCGAGTTGGAAGAGAGAATACCCCTCCCGGTGGATGATCTGACCGTAGACTTCGTGGAGACCGCGAAGGGGAACGTCCTCGCGGCGGCGATCCCGAGGTCGCTCTCCGAGGAGATCAGCCTCGACAAGCACGTCCGGATCACGACGATCCAGGGCATCGCCGTGCTCCATGCGCTCCGGTGGTTCAACATGATCTACCAGGACGACTACGTATTCCTCCATAGGAACGGCAGCGCCATGGTCGTCATGGGCTTCAAGGCGAATCGCCTCTACTATCTCAGGCAATTTTTCCATTCGCCCCAATCGGACTCCCTGGAAAATGCCCTCAGGGAGATAACCGGCGACAAGACGTTCAGGCCACGCGCCTATGTAATGGTGAGCGACAGCGAGGAAGCGGCGATCCAGAGGAAGCACCTCGAAGATACATTCCATATACAGATCGACATGCCGCGTCTGAAGGGCATAGTCAAAAACGGGGAGTCCCCGGAGTGGTTGTGGCCCGCCATCGGCGCAGCCCTCCTTGCGATCCGGCCCAAGGGCCACCTCAATTTCACGGGACAGGGACAGCGTTATCTCTTCCTTTCCACGAAAACCGCCGTCTATCTGTCCGCCGGCCTCGCCTCCCTCAGTCTTCTTGTCATGAGCCTGTTCTTCCTCGACCACTACGCCAAGCAGCGGGCCTACGACTACCTCGTCTCCGAACCCAACCGGATCTACAGGCTGTCGTTCCCAAAATCGCCTCCCGTAAAGGACCCGGTCAGGATGTTCCGCGAGAAGATCAAGCTGCTGGAAAAGGACCCGGGCACGGTCTCCGGCGCAAACCCCCTCGGCGTTCTCAATGAGATCAGCAGAAAAATAGGGCCGGAACTGGACGTGAAGGTCAGTGAATTCGCCTCCGACGAAAAGGAGTTCACGATTTCCGGGACCACCGTCTCCTTTGCCTCGATCGAGAAGATAAGGGCAGCCGTCGCACAGGTGAGAGGCGTGTCACAGGTGGAGATGCAGAACCTCGATCTGGCCCCCGGCAAGCAGGTGAAATTCAAACTGAGGGGAAAGCTATGAAGGGAATTCTCGACAGGCTAAAGGCTGTCCCGCAGAGTGTGTACGTCCTCATCTTTTCAGGCATTTTTGTGATATCGGCCGTTTCCGTCTATTTTTTGACGGAAGATACGCGTCTCCTCGAAAGGGGGATAGAGTCGAGGCAGAAGGATTATGCCGAAGTGCTTCAACTCAAGAACTCCTATGAATTGAAGAAGCGTGCCTTCGAAAAGGCCGCGTCCAAAAAGGTGGAAAACCGCGGCATCTCCCTTGGCGTCGTCGAGGAGATGGCCCAGAAGAACTTTGTGGGCGGCACGCTCGCGATGCTCCAGCCGGCCACGAGCAAAGAAGATAAAGGAGCGGCCCGCATGGCGGTAGAGGTGAAGGTGAACGGCGCGGCCCTCAAGGAGGTCATCTCCTTCGTCAAGGCCGCCGACAATTTCGGCCTGTACGTGGGCAAGTTGCGGCTCTCGCTCCCTGCGGCGAATCCCACGTCCCTGGACATGCAGGCCACGGTAATGGAGAGGCGTTCCAATGGATAGCCGAAAAAACATCCTCTTCTTCTCCGGCGCCGTGGGATGGGGCATCCTCGTCATGGTGCTCGTCATCTATCTCTTCTTCCCCTATCAGAAAGCGGTCGGGATGGCGCTCCAGAATATGGTGGACGGCGGCAGGGCGTCGGTAAGCATGGATGGGGTGACCATGAAGTTGATGGGGATCAAGGCATCGAGGCTCCTCTTTCGTCCCGACAACGGCACGGGCCAGTCGGCGCCCTTCGAGTTATCGAATATCGATGTCCTCTGGAACCCCCTCCCCCTCGTGAAGGGGAAGCTCACCATTTACTCGAAGGCCGCTGCCTACGACGGGACGCTCCGGTGCACGATAGAGGGCGTTCCCGTGATGGGTCCTTCCAATCCTAACGTATCGGTGAAGCTGGAGCACGTGAATATCGGCAAGTGTCCCGAAGGCGTCGTGCCCTGGTTCAGGAGCATGAGCGGGATCCTGGATGGGACGATAGACAAGGAGGTACCCGTCGGCAAACCGGACGGACAGATCGGCTCCTTCCGGTTCACCGTCAGAAACGGCGAGATCAGGGATCTCCAGGTAAAAAACATGCCCCGCCTCATCGTCCCCTACAAGGAGATCGACGTCGAGGGTAAGATAGACGGACAGAAGATCGCCATAAAACGGCTCACCGTCACGGGCGACGTGATCTCCATGAAGGGGACGGGGGTTGTGGAATCGGGAGAATCCGACCGCGTCGACTTGAAGCTCGCCTACGAGGTTCTGTCCGGGGCCTTTCCCATACAGGGGAAAGGTCTCATCGCGGTAAGCGGAAATCAGGCGGCGCCGGTCGTCACCATCACGTTTCCGAACCAGGAAAAACCGGCGAATGGCGCGCCGCATTAGTACCTGCCTTTGATTGACAAAGGGGGAAGGATAGTGTACTATACGCACCGGGGAAAGGTTTGCATAGGGTACCGCCAGGGAAAGACGAGCTGTCCAGGGACTCCAGTCTTTTTTCATCCGATGATTGATGCGACCGGTGCGGAAAAAAAGACTGTAAATCAAGAGATCAAGATCAGATCATAGAGAATCTGGGCTGTGGGAAATGATGATACCCGAAAGAAAGAAGCTCATCACCTTTGGTATTTCTACCCTTTCCGGCGTGGTCGCCGGCACCGTCGCACTGATAGTCATCAATGCGTCTTTCCTCAAGGTACCAGGCCCCCCGCCGGCGTCGGTTGTGTCCGCATCCCGCGCGGAGACCGAACAACCGGCCCCTGTTGAGCCCGATTATACCGCCATCGCCCAGAGGAACCTCTTCCGCGCGAAGCTTGAGGTCGAGATCCCGAAGCCGAAGTCGCCGCACGAGATCGAAGAGGAAACCCTGACCGCCATCGTCAAGACGATGATGCTGAAGGGTGTGATGCTGGGCCACCACGGGAGGGATAATTTCGCGGTCATAGATCGGGGCGGGCAAAAGGGCGTGTGGACCTACGAGACAGGAGAGGTCATCGAAAAGGGTCTTGCCCTGAAAGAGATCAAAAAGGATTCGGTGAGAATCGAGAAGGGAGACTTCGGCGTGGTTCTGAGGCTCTTCTCCTCCACCTTCGAGCGGACGCCCGGCCAGACGGCGGGCGTCGCCGCCCCTGCCGCCAGGACGTCTGCCAGGACCGATGCGGGGAAAGACATAAAGAAACAGGGGGCGATCACCCGCATTTCGAAATCCCTGGCGGAAAAACTGAAGGCGAATAGCAACATGATCATGTCTTCCATAGCGGTCAAGCCTGCCTCCGACGGGGTGAAGGTCGTGTCCGTAGATAAAGGAAGCATCGCGCAACAGATGGGCATTGCGCCCGATGATACCCTTCAGGAGGTGAACGGCCACAGGCTCAACTCAACCGAGGACATGGGAAAAGTGTACGACGCGCTGAAGAATGCAACCGATTTCGAGGTCAAGCTCTTACGGAGAGGGAAATCCGAGACGCTCCGTTACGAAATACAATAAGCGGGAGGGGAGTTCATTGGTGCACATAAAAAAACCAGCACTCTTGCTACTGTGTCCCCTTGTGATCGCCCTAGCCCTTCCTTGCGCCTTTCCGGCTGAGCCCGGCGGCACCCCTGTCTCCCCATCTCTGCCCGAAGGGGTAATCGTGCGGGTCCAGGCCGCTTCCCCCCAGGCGTCACCACAGACGCCCCAGGGTCAGACACCCCCGGGTCAACCCACGCAACCCGGTCCCCTTCCGGCCCCTGCGCCGCAGCCTTCGGCAGCCGGTCAGCCCACCATGCAACCCGGTCCCCTTCCGGCCCCGACGCCACAGCCGGGTGGTCCACAGGCCGCCCCATCGACCCGCCGGCCACGACGGGAGGCGTCCGACATGGGCCAACCGTTTCCCCCCGCGTCTTCGGGCGGTCTCGTGCAGATGCAGTTCGATAACATAGAACTGCGCGACCTCATCAGGTTCGTGAGCAACATCATGGGGAGAAATTTCATCTACGACGAGGCCCTCATCAAGGGCAGGGTCACCGTGCTCTCCCCGAAGAGCCTCTCGAAGGACGAGGTCTTCAGGGTTTTCGAGAGCGTCCTGAGCTACTTCGGCTTTACCATAATGGTCACGCCCGAGGCGTACAAGATCGTACGGGCCGCCGACGCGAAGGGCATGGCAGTGGAGACGCTCGACAGGGCGAGGTTCATGGAGCTGTCCCCTGAAGAGAGGATTATGACCCTTGTCTATCCGCTCGAATACCTCGACGCCAATACGATGGTCGGCATCCTGAGGCCCCTTATGTCGCGGGATGCCTACCTGGTCAGCGTGCCGTCGGCCAACTCCCTGATCATGATCGACACCGCGTCGAACCTTCAGAGGGTCAAGACCTTGATAAGTCAGGTGGATCTCCCTGTCTCACGCCAGCTTTCGGGCATCGAGGTCTACAACGTGCAGCATACGAACGCGGCCGACCTCGCGAAGGCGTTGCAGGCCCTTCTAGCGGAAGGGAAAAAGACACAGACGGCGAAGGAGAAGGCCTTCGTCACCTCTTATAGCGCCACGAACTCGCTCCTCATAAGCGCACCGCCCGAAGACATGAAGGAGATCAGGCGGATCGTGGAGGAGATCGACACCTTCAGGCCCCAGGTGCTCGTAGAGGCGGCGATCATCGAAATGTCGCTCAGCAAGACGCAGACCCTTGGAGTCGAATGGCTATTGGGCGGGTCAAAGGACGGGACGAAGGTCATCGGGGGCAATATCGTCAGCACCGACGCGACGACGGGAGGCGCCCTCGTTCCCCTCGCCGCGGGCATCGCATCGAACACCCCCGGCACCGCCCTCGGGGCGTTGAAATCAGGGCTCAATATAGGTGTGGTCGGCAGCACTGTTCAAATCGGGGGTATAAGCTTCCCGAGCGTCGGGGCCTTTGTGCAGGCCCTTGCCGCGGACAGCAAGACGAACGTGCTCTCCACACCCCAACTCCTCACCATGAATAACGAGGAGGCCGAGGTGCTCGTCGGCTCGAATATCCCCTATACGACAAGCACGAGGCTCGATTCGGCGGGCAACCCGATCAACAATTTCGACTACCGGGACGTGGGGGTCAAGCTCAAGGTGAAGCCCTACATCAACAAGGACGGCCTGGTGTATCTGAATATATTCACCGAGATAACACAGGTGACGAGCACGCTCGCCACGGTCGGGACCGGACAGCAGCCGGCGCCTACCACGACCAAGCGGTCTGTGAAGACTACTGTCGGGGTAAGGGATCAACAGACTATCGTCATCAGCGGCATTATCTCGGACACTCTTGCCGACACCGAGCAGGGGATCCCTTACCTGAGCTCGATCCCCATCCTGGGCAAGCTGTTTAACTACAGCAACAAGACCGACACCAGAACGAACCTCCTCGTCTTTCTCACGCCGAGAATCATCTATGACCCCAAGACGCTCCAGAAGATCAGCGACGAAAAGAAGGTCCAGCAGCAAAAACTGCTTGCCCCGCAAGGAATGAAATGATGGAATCAGCGGCATCACGCGAAGAAGAGCTGGCGCCTCTGCCGAATCGCATAGCGAGGATACACCACTCGTTCTTTCAGAGGAACGGCGTCGTGCCCCTCGGCGTAAAGGACGATCCCCAGACGCTCGTCGTGGCGATCTGCGAGGGCGAGGATGCCTCCCGCTCGGATGTACTGGGTATCTTTTCGAATATGCCCCTCGAGAAGAAACACGTGCCGAAAGAGGTGTTCCTCGACTACCTGAACAACTTCAGGGGGGAACAGGGAAGGGAAGTGGTCATGGGCGTCGTCGAGGACCTCGGAGAAAGCGCCCTGACAGAGATCGCCCAGGAGATCCCGAGCGGACACGATCTGCTCGATGACGCCGCGAACGAGCCGCCCATCATAAAGCTCGTCAATCTCCTCTTTTCCATCGCTGCGAAGGACCGGGCAAGCGACATCCACATTCAGCCCCTCGAAAAGGACCTCCGGGTGCGCTACAGGATCGACGGCCTCCTCTACGATACCTACACCCCGCCGAAGCGGGCGCAGAACGCCATAGTATCCCGGATAAAGGTCATGTCCGGCCTTGATGTGGCCGAGAAAAGGCTCCCCCAGGACGGGAGGATCAAGGTGCGGGTCAATGAGAAGGACATCGATGTAAGGGTGTCGATCATACCGTCCGCCTACGGCGAGCAGGTGGTCATGAGGCTCCTCGACCGGGGGGCGGCGCTCGTCGGCCTCGATTCCATCGGCATGAACCCCGACCTCGAAGAGACGATAGTCTCCCTCATTACGAGACCTCAAGGGGTCTTCCTCGTGACCGGGCCGACGGGCTCCGGCAAGACCACCACCTTGTATGCCGTGCTCCAGTATATCAATACACCGGAAAAGAACATCCTCACGGTGGAGGACCCGGTTGAATATATCCTCCAGGGTATCGGTCAGATACAGATAAATCCGAAAATCGAGCTCGATTTCGCCAGGACCCTTCGGTCCTTCCTGCGCCAGGACCCCGACGTGATCATGGTTGGCGAGATACGCGACGAGGAGACGGCACGGATAGCCATTCAGGCGGCCCTCACCGGCCATCTTGTCTTCTCAACCCTTCACACGAACGATTCCGCAAGCGCCCTGACGAGGCTTGTCGATATGGGCGTGGAGCCCTACCTCCTCACCTCCTCCATTACCGCCATCCTCGCCCAACGTCTCGTCCGGAGGATATGCCCCCACTGCAAGGATGTCTACGAGCCCACCGAATTCGAGAGGAGACTCCTGGAGGAATACAACGGCACGGCGCGCGACGTCTACAAGGGGAGAGGCTGCCCCGAGTGTCTCAATACGGGTTACCTTGGAAGGATCGGCATATTCGAGCTCTTAACCCTCAACAGCAAGATTCGCCAGATGGTCCAGGAAAAGGCATCTTCCGAGGAGATAAAGGCAGAGGCGATGAAGGACGGCATGTTTACCCTGCGGCAGGACGGCATCAACAGGGCGGTTGTGGGCGACACCACGTTGTCCGAGGTCGTCCGGGTCACCATCGAATAACAGAAAGGCCCGCCCTTTTTGTGAAGAGGGCGCAAGAAAACCGCGATAAGGGAAGCTTATGAATTTCAGGTATTACGCAATCGACAAGGCGGGAAAGCCCGAAAACGGCCGCATGGACGCGGACAGCGAGTCGACCGCGAAAAATGAGATAAAGAACAGGGGACTCTATCTGGTATCGCTCAAGGAGGTGTCCGCAGGGGGAAGGAAAAGGAGGATGTTCTTTTCCTTCGGGATAAAACAGCGATTGCCCATACAGTTGGCGCGGCAGCTCGCCTCCCTCCTGAAAGGGGGCGTGCCCCTTTTTCAGGCCCTCACCATTATCGCGAACCAGCTCGAAGGGGACAGGGAAAAGGAGATAGTCGGCTATCTGCGCGATGAGGTAAAGGGAGGCGCCTCCCTCTCGGATGCGCTCAAGGCGTATCCCGAGATCTTCGACAACCTCTTCGTCTATTCAGTGTCGGCGGGGGAGAAGACGGGCGCCCTCCACTCGATCCTCAGGTATCAGGCGGACCTGCTCGAAAGCCGCGCGAACGTGAAGGCGAAGATCAAGGCGGCCCTTGTCTACCCCGCGATAATGTGCGTCGTGGGAACGGGCGTTCTCCTCTTCCTCATCGGCTACGTGGTCCCCATGGTGACAAAGATCTTCGACCGGATGAACCAGCAGCTGCCCCTGCCCACCAGGGTCCTCTTGAGTATTACGGCCTTTGTAAATAGCTACCTTTTTGTCTTCGCCATCTCTCTTGGCCTCGCCATCTTCGCCTTTTCCCGGTGGGTCAAGAAGACCCCGAGGGGCAGACAGTTCTGGGACAGCTTGGTTCTCCGCTTCCCCATGTTCGGAAACCTCTACCAGATGGTCCTGATCGGCAGGTTCGCCAAGATCATGGGGACCCTTCTGAAGAGCGGGGTCCACATGCTCCAGTCCCTCGTCGTGGTAAGCTCGACCATGAAGAACACCATCGTGTCCGACGCGGTCATGAACATGTCCAGGATGGTCGAACGGGGCGCCGACCTTTCGATCGCCCTGAAGGAAAGCTCGATCTTTCCTTCCTATGTCGCGGACATGGTGTCGGTCGGGGAATCGAGTGGAAACCTGGAGGAGATGCTCACAAGCGTCTCGGACTACTACGAGGCAAATGCGAATCAGAAAATCGCGGCTTTCACCTCCATGGTGGAGCCGCTCATCATAGTCATCCTTGGGGCGGTCATAGCCTTCATCCTCGTCTCCATACTGCTGCCGCTCTTCGAGATGAACAAGATACTCACCAAGTAACGATGCAAGGAGGAACCATGCTGCGTATGAACGGGAGCAGGGACAGGAGCAGGGCAGGCTTTACCCTGATCGAATTGATGATCGTCATCGTGATCATAGGCATCCTCGCCACCCTCCTCATTCCGAGGATCATGGAAAGGCCCGAGGAGGCGCGAAGGGTCAAGGCCAAGATGGATATAAAGACGATCGAAAGCGCCCTCAAGCTCTACAAGATCGACTGCGGGTCCTATCCTACCACGGAGCAGGGTCTCATCGCGCTCATCAAGAAGACCGACATCGCCCCCGTGCCGAAAGACTGGCGGGAGGGCGGGTATCTCGACGGCTCGGCCGTTCCCAAGGACCCCTGGGGCACCCCTTACAACTACGTCTCTCCGACGGCGGAAGGTAAGGATTACGAGATCGTCAGCTACGGCCACGACGGAGAACCGGGCGGGACAGGTAAAGATGCGGATATTTCCAGCGCCGACATCTCGAAGGACTGATACACACGTTGCACTCAAGGAGAGACTTATCAGTCGTCCGTCGCACGACGCGCATCCCCTCACGCTGTTTACTGTCGCTTTTGTGATGCGTGTTCAAAAGAGGGTGTCGTGCACTTACGGGAATTTGAAGGCATGATCGCGATCCGGTACAAAGGGTTTACCCTTGTCGAGATGCTCATCGTCATCCTGCTCATCTCCATCTTCATCACCTTCGCCTCGGTGAACTGGAATAGTACTGTCAAGAAGGGCAAGGAAGGGCTCCTGGAGAAGTTCTCTATCGACGTAGCCGTGCTTCGGGAGGATGCAGTCTCCCATTACGAGAACAGGGTGGTAGAATTCGACGTGACGAAAGGCACAGCGCGCATCGGAAGGTCTGATCCGAAGACCGGATTTGTCGAGACGGGTGAACTCGATCTCGCGGAAGATTACCGGATCAAGGACGTCGTGATCAATGGACAGCCCTTTCCACAAGGGAAGGGCTACATGACCTTCTACGCGAGCGGAATGGTCGACAGGACCATCCTCCATCTCGAAGGCGCAAGTGACCTCTATTCACTGCTCATAAATCCTTTGACCGCAAAGGTCACAGGGGAGAATGGCTACATTGAGGAAATTTCGGTCAACGGAAGGAACAACTCTTCTTGAGGTGATAGTTGCGGTCGCAATCGTCGCCATCGCCCTTGTCTCCTTTGTTACCCTTGTCATCAGCTCCATTGACATGGAGGATCATGCGAGGAAGATTACCGAGGCGACCCTGGCGGCCGACGAGAAGTTGAAAGAGATTGAGAGACTGGGCTTTCCCGACGTGGGGAAAACCGAGGGCCTCGTGAATGAGCAGGAGCCGGACGGCTTCTCCTACACGGTGGTGGTGACCGAGACACCCATCAGCCAGGTAAGGCAGGTAGACGTCCAGATCTTCTGGGAAAAGAAAAAGCGCTCCGTCATGATCACCAGCTATATCGCCAAGCAATAAACGCTATTTCCGCGTACTTTGTTGTGCTTTTCTGTTGCACTTCTTCATTCAAAGGACTAATATCTTAGCCGCAATATCCTGACCTACAGGAGGTTGAGTAGGAAAGCCGGTTATTTTTACATCATAGTTACTACATCCATGGCTAATCCCTTGCTTGAGGTGAAGTGATGAATGTGTTGATTAACTTGAGTAGCTGTCTCGTTTCGGAAGGGATTAACAATCTGTTATTGGGGAGCGGCCATGAGGGGGTAGTGGCCATGCACACGAAATCGATCCCCGGCGGCTTTGTTCCCGACGTTATCCTTGTCGATATTTCGAGCGTCAACGGGGGTCTCAACTCCCGCTACCCCACGTCGAAGGTCCTCCTTGTGGACACGGGCGTGGAGAAGGAAAGGATCGTGAAGGCCATCCTGTCCTATCAGATAGACGGGGTTCTCTCCGTCGACACGGAGATCGGGCTCTTCCATAAGGCACTGCAGACGGTGACCGAGGGGCAGATATGGGTCGACAACGCGACGTTGAAGGCCTTTCTCCACCAGACGCCTGCGGCACCCCCGCCCCCCAAAGGGAACGGGGTGACGGAAAGGGAGAGGGAGATCATAGACCTCGTCTGCCGGGGATGCACGAACAGGGAGATCGCCGCGTCGCTTTCCCTCAGCGAACACACGATAAAGGCCCATCTCAACAGGATATTCAGGAAATGCAATGCCACGAGCCGCTCGAAACTCATCACGCTGATGATGCGACAGACGAGGGAGAGAACCGCCTGACGGCCGCCGCGCCACAGGTTTTCCGCGCAAACGTCTCAGGGGGGGTGTGACAAACCGGGTTTTCGCCTTTATAATAAAGAGAAGGGCCCTACGGACCCGAAGGAGGCGAGGCGATGATCATCGGCGTTCCCAGGGAAATCAAGGTTGAAGAGAAGCGGGTGGCCCTCGTGCCGGGGGGAGCGGAGGCGCTCGTTGCCCGCGGCCACAGGGTCCTCATCGAGGCCGGTGCCGGTCTAGGCAGCGGCTTCGAGGATGAAGAGTATGTGAGGGCCAACGCAGAGATTGTACCCGACGCGAGGCTGCTCTACGATCAATCGGAGATGGTTCTCAAGGTCAAGGAGCCGCTTCCCGTTGAATGGGATATGCTCAAGGAGGGCCAGATCCTCTTTACCTATCTCCACCTTGCCGCGTCCGATGGCCTCACCGCCGCCCTGCTTCGGAGAAAGGTGATCGCCCTGGCCTATGAAACGGTAGAGACCCAGGAAGGCTTTCTGCCCCTCTTGTGGCCCATGAGCGAGATCGCGGGCCGGATGGCGCCCCAGGAGGGCGCCAAGTATCTTGAAGAGACTTTCGGCGGACGGGGCATCCTCCTTGGCGGGGTGCCGGGCGTACCCCCCGCCCACGTCGTCATCTTCGGCGCCGGTACCGTCGGCTCCAACGCGGCCCGCGTCGCCCTCGGCATGGGCGCCTCCGTGACGGTCCTCGACATCGCCCCACCGAGGCTGCGGGCTATCGACGATGTGTACCGCGGCCGGGTCACCACGATGATCGCGGACAATTACAATATCAGGATGTCCCTTTCCTTTGCCGACCTCGTTATCGGGGCCGTTCTCGTGCCCGGCGCGAAGGCCCCGCGCCTCATCACGAGACCCATGCTCAAGACGATGAAGACAGGCGCGGTGCTCGTCGATGTCGCCATCGACCAGGGCGGCTTCGCCGAGACATCACGGCCCACGACGCACGGTAACCCCACCTATATTGAAGAGGGCGTCGTGCACTACACCGTGGCCAATATGCCCGGAGCCGTCCCACGGACGGCAACCAGGGCGCTCACGCTCAATACCCTGCCCTACGTGCTTGCCATAGCGGAAACGGGTTGGAGGAATGCGGTGAGACAGGACAGGGCCCTTTATCGGGGTGTAAACCTGGTCGAGGGGACGGTTACCTACAAGGCAGTTGCCGAGGCCTTTGACCTCCCCTACCGGCCGCTCGATGACGTGCTCCCCTGAGCTGTCAAAGCTTCAAGCTTACCTGACGGACAGTGTAGGACCGGGCCGCATCATAGGATGGCAAGACCGATGTACCTCGCATCGCGCAATCTCTTTTCCGAAAGAAATCTACTTGTTCGCCCACGCTGCCAACTCCTCGCAAGGAATCGCGAGACCTTCCCCTGCACGGAAATTATCGGCCGCATTTATTGCATCGGCCTTGATACTTGATGCGACCTCGGGCGGAACACTTTCCACCAACATTTGCAGACGACCGCTTATTCCCACCACGGCCGCCCAGTATTCTTCTCCATTCTGCATCTGTTGAACAACAGTGTGTCGCGCCACGCTTATCTCATCAAAGCCTGCATCAGATAGCGCCCTTTCCAGAACGCCTTCCGGTCCGAAATCGAACCACATAGGTGCTCCCGGCACAATTGCCGCCGGAAAATGCTCTCGTATTGCCTTCGCGACCACACTGATCGTCAGCGATCGTTCCGGGGTACTCCAAGTGGAAATTGCTATGATTCCGCCCTTTTTCAAGACCCTCCACATTTCTTCCAGTGCTTTCACGCGGTCAGTGGTATGTACTAGACCGTGGTTGCACAGGACGACATCGAAGGAATCATCCTGAAAAGGGAGGGCCTCTGCATCCGCTTCGCGGAAAGTTATGTTGGCGAAGCCGGCTTCTTCAGCCTTTTTCTTCGCCAGTTCGACCATTCCAGGAGCGAGATCGATCCCCACTACCGCTCCGTCCTTGCCAACGAGTGGAGCGACCATTAGGGAAGGGATGCCGGGGCCGCACGCGACGTCAAGCACATGCTGTCCAGGCTTTAGTTTGGCTCCATCCAATAAGTGCTGTGCATACACCTGGAAGGCGTTGCTGCCGTATTTGTCATAGCTTGCCGCAGTTGTGCTGTAGACCTCACGCTCCACCTTCTTGTATTGTCCGGCATCAAAGGCCATGGCATTACCTCCTCAAGGCCAATCAAAAATAGCGCACCAATACCGAGTCGCCTTCTTCTCCACATCTTGGTTGTCGCATCAAAGCTCTCCTCAACGTACTACCGACCCACGCCGTGGGTGCCCAGCGCCCGCGTCGGCGCATCACAGCCGCTTCGATGTGCCGAAGATAAGCAACTCGGTATAAAACCAAGCGGACTCCCCTTTTGGGGAGCCCGCTTGGTCAACGTCCTAGCTCACTTGCGGCATCCACTATGTATCAGCGAAGCACCTCAGCCGTTTCGCCCTTGTGGGGTGCCTCAGCTTCCGGAGCGCCTTCGCCTCTATCTGCCGTATCCTTTCCCTCGTCACCTCGAACACCTGACCCACCTCTTCCAGGGTATGGTCACATTTTTCCCCGATGCCGAATCTCATCCTTATCACCTTTTCCTCTTTCGGCGTAAGGGTCGACAGTATCTTGTCGAGTTGCTCGATGAGATCGCGGAATATGACGGAATCCTGCGGAACGGGCGTGTTCTTGTCCTCTATCAGGTCGGAAAGATGGGTATCCTCATCGTCACTCACCGGTGTTTCGAGGGATATGGGCTCCTTTGTGATGCGGAGGATCTTTCTGATCTTATCAACGGAAAAACCGATCCTCTCGGCAATCTCGTCAGGAAAGGGCTCTCTCCCCAGGTCCTGCACGAGGTCTCGGGAGATCCTGAAGATCTTGTTGATGGTCTCGATCATGTGGACGGGGATTCTTATCGTTCGGGCCTGATCGGCAATCGCCCTGGTGATGGCCTGCCTTATCCACCATGTGGCGTACGTGCTGAACTTGTAGCCCCTCCGGTACTCGAACTTTTCCACCGCCTTCATGAGGCCGATATTCCCCTCCTGCACGAGATCAAGGAGGGACAGGCCCCGGTTGATGTACCTCTTCGCTATGCTGACGACCAGCCTCAGATTCGCCTTTATCAGGTCGTTCTTCGCCACGACGCATTCCCTGTCCGCCCTCTCCATGCGCGTAAGAAACTGCTTCAGCTCGCCGGCCGGAACACCTGCCTCCAGCTCGATCCTCTCAATCTTCTTCCGCAGGAGATCGAGCCTCTTGCCGCCGGTAGCGTCTCCGCCGTCCTTCCCGAGCCGCTCAATCTCCTTCTCGACCTTTTCGATCCTCTCCACAAAGACCTTCATCCTGTAAGTTATCCGCTCCACTATTTTCCTGCTCAGGCTGATATCGCTCGCGATCTGCCTCATTCTTGCCCAGCAGGCGTCCCTCTCCTGTTTGTCCTCGGCCCTCTTCAACCGGCTATAGGCCTCTTTCAACGCCTCGAGCAGATGGATGATCCTCTCCTTCTGCGCCTCCACGTCGGTCATCTCCTCTTCGTCCTCCGCTTCCGACGTTATCTCCGCCAGGCTCAGATCGGAGACCTTGAGGCTCGAGTAAACGTTCAGGAGTTCCCTCACCGTCCCCGGAAAGGAGAGGAGGGTCTCGTTGATCTCCGTCTTCGCCTCCTCGATGCGCATGGCGATCTCCTTCTCCCCCTCGCGTGTCAGAAGGCCGACCCCTCCCATCTCCTTAATATAATGTTTGATGGGGTTCGTCAGTTCTTCGTCGTAGACACCTTCCAGGTCCTCCCCGAAATCCTCTCCGTACTTGTCCGTCTGGATGAAACCCTCTTCCTCCTTGTCCAGACCAAAGAGATCATTAGCCTCTTGGTAGAAACCCGCACGATCCTCCTCAGGCTGCGCTATCATCAAGAAAATCTCCCCCGCCTCCTGGCCCTCGTCATATGAGAAAAACCTTTTTGCCCCGTTGAAACCAAGTATCCTCATCCTGTTATTGATATTGTCAGACATAGTGACCTCACTTGGCGGATTTGTTCCTCATTGCTGCCATCATGGTCCTCTTTCTTTCCAGCAGCTCCCGCAAAGCCTCTTCGTCCCCCCTTTTTTCAGCCTCTGCCAGCATGGTGGTGATCCCCTTCGATTCCTCACGAATAAGCTTGTTCTCCCTATGGTAGAGGTAGTCTGACACGATCCTCTCCATCTCCTGCTCATCATACTCGGCCACATCCATGGCCGAGCGGACCGCCTTTTCCCGTAAGTCCGGCCTCTCGAGAACGTTCAGGAAAAGCTTGATGTCCAGACCTGCGTGCTGTTCGTGATAGTCAAGCAGCCTGGAGAGCACTTCCCCGAGGTCTCTGTCTCTGATAGACGCTTCCACCCCCTTCCCCTTCAGAAGTCTTAAGAGTCCCGGCTTGTTCATGACGATACCGACGACCTTCTCCTCTATAACGCTCCCCTTCTCCTCCCCAACGCCTGCCCCGTCCTCTTTCCGCCTTTCCCTCAGGCTGTCCCAGAAGCGATACTCTTCCACGCCCGTCAACTCTGCCAACCGCTGAATGTAGAGCCTCCTTCTGACCGTGTCCCTCATCGCCTCGATATGGGGAACGACCGACTTGATGAAGGCGATCCTCCCCTCAAGGGTCCCCATGCCGTCTTCCTTGACGTGGCGATCAAAAAAATAATCGAGGAGCGCCCTCTTCTCTTCCAACGCCCGTTGGACGCCCTCCTTACCGTGGGCCCGGACGAAGCTGTCCGGATCGTGCCCTTCAGGGAGGACCACCATTTTTCCGTTGATCCCCATCTCGGCAAAAAGGGTGATAAGACGGAGCGCGCTCTTTACGCCTGCCTCATCGCCGTCCATCATTAGCGTGATGTTCTCGGTGTAATTCCTGAGGCGCGAGACCTGGTCCTCCGTTACCGAGGTCCCGAGCGTCGCCACGGCATTCTTCACCCCCGCCGCATGGAGCGAGATGAGGTCGAAATACCCCTCCACAATGATCGCTTCATCCTGTTCCGCAATCTCTCTTCTGGCCTTGTCCACCCCGTAGAGGACGGACCGCTTGGTAAAGACGGCCGATTCCGGCGAGTTGATATATTTTGGCAGAACCTCCTTTCCCATCGCGCGTCCGCCGAAGCCCACGACCTTTCCGCGCATGTCGCAGATAGGTATGACCAGCCTGCCGCGGAACATGTCGTACACCTCGCCGCCATCCTTCATCTTCATGATGCCCGTGCTGAGGAGCATATCGACAGGAACGCCGAGGCGCTTCACGAAATCCCTCCCGTAGCCCCCTCTTTCGCTGTAACCCAGCCTGAACTCGGTCGCGGAAGGCCCGTCGATCTGCCGTTCCTTGAGATACCGCATGGCAAGGCTCGACCGCAACAGGTTCTCGTGGTAGTGATCGGCCAGTCTGGAAAGGGCGTCGATGACGGGCGTCCTTTTCGCGCCCATCCTCTTCGCGGTATCGATGCCCACCTGATTCGCAAGCATTTCAAGGGCCTCCTGAAAACTGGACCGCTCGTATTTGGCGAGGAAGTTGACGGCGTTGCCGCCCTCGTGGCAGCCGAAGCAATAATATATCTGTTTTTCGAGATTTACGGTAAACGACGGAGTTTTTTCTTTATGAAACGGGCATAGTCCTACGAAGTTCCTTCCGGTCTTTCTCAATTTCACGTACTGGGACACGATGTCCAGGATGTTCACCCTTTCCAGTACTTCATCAAGAATAGAGCTCATAGTAGTTCTACTATCGTCACGCCCGAGTTCTTCTCGTCCTTTTTTAGTTCCTTCACATGGCCGGCCTCGGAAAGATGGTCCCTGATCGCATGCATCAGCCTCCCCGTTCCAATGCCGTGAAGTATCTTCAGCTGCGGCGTACCGTGGACGATGGCCCTGTCCACGAACCTGTCGATCTCATCAAGGGCCTCCTCCACCCGAAGACCCCGCACGTTGATCTCCGGCACGGCGATGTCGGCGACGTTTACCTCGACGCGGTTCTCCCTGGCCTCGGGCCGCCGCTTCACCTTCTCTATATAATCATTCCTTATCCGCATGCGCATGTTCCCGATCACGATCTCGGCCATGCCCTTCTGGCCGTCGATCCCGGCAACGTACCCCTCTTTCCCTATGGTCCTCACCCTGACGTAGTCGCCGACGTGGATCTCCCCCTGTTCGGCCTTCCTTTCAGGGGCGAACCTCGACTTCACCACGGAGACCCGTTCCCGCGCCTTGCGGAGCGATTCCCGGTCCCTCGCGGCGATCTCCTTTCGTATCTCTTCAAGCTCCGCTTCGAGGGCCGTCACCTTTCCCTGGCAGCGCTCCTCCGCGCCCTTGAGAAAGCCGTCCCTCTTCTCCTTGAGGGTCGCGAGTCTCTTGGCCATCTCCTCCCGATAGAGGCGCGCGGCCTTGCGTTCCTCAGCGGCTGCCTTCTTCTCGGTCTCAAGGCCGGTGATGAGATCGTTGAGGACGTACTCCTGCTTCCCCAGGTAGGAGACGCTCTTCTCGACGATCGCCCGGGGCATGCCGCTGGCCTCCGCGACCTTGATGGCGTTGCTGACCCCCGCGAGACCGTAAAGGAGCGTGTAGAGAGGCTTCATTGTTCTGTTGTCGAAATCGGTCGCCACGTTCATGGCGAAGGGATGCGTGAAGCCGTATGCCTTGAGGAGATTGAGATGGGTGGTCACGATGATCCTGCATCCCTTTTCCACAAAGGCATCGATGATGCCCATGGAGAGCGCGGAGGCCTCCTGGGGCTCGGTGCCGCCGCCTATCTCGTCGATGAGGACGAGCTCGCCGCCCGTCGAATGGTCATAGACATTCCTGATCGCATCGACGTGCGCGGTGAACGTCGAAAGCTCCATCGAGATGTCCTGCTCGTCCCCCATAACAGCATAGATGCGGGGAAAGACCGGGACGCGCGGCGTCTCGCGGGCGGGAATGAACATGCCCGCCGATGCCATCATAAGGAGGAGACCGGCCGTCTTCAGGGCCACGGTCTTCCCGTCCGCGTTGGGACCGCTGATGATGGTCGCCTTCCTCTCCTCTCCGATAAGGATGTCGATGGGTACTGCCCGCTCCCCCTTCGAGAGTAGAATGAAGGGGTTGACCGCCCCCCTTATCTCGATGGAGCCTGCCGAATCGACCTGGGGTCTCACGCAGCCGAAGGCGGAGGCGAAGAGCGCCAGGGCGTGGTGAAAATCGAGGTCGGCGATGATCGCGACGTTCCCGGCCAAATCCGACGCATACCGCCGGACCCATCGCGTCAGGTCCGTGAGCACCCTCTTTTCCTCTTCCTTTTCCTCCTTCTCCAGCACGCTGATCGTGTTATTGACCTCCATTGTCTCGACGGGCTCGACGAAGGAGGTCTTCAGGGAGTGGGAGTAGTCATGGACGATGCCCTGAAAGAACTGATTGTAGTTCGGCTTGAGGGGGATGACGTATCTGCCGTTCCGGACGGCGATGTACGTATCCTGGACGACGGGCCTCACCTCATCCCGCTCCATGATCCGCTCTAAGGACCGTCTCGCCCTTTCCTTGAGCTGGTAGAGGTCGGCCCTGATCTTTGAAAGCTCGTAGGAGGCGCTGTCCTCGATGAACCCCTCCTCGTTTATCGTCTTGCCGATCCTCGCGCTCACGTCCGGCAGGCCCTTCAGACCCTCCAGGATCGACTCGATGTAGGCGCCCTTCTGCGGGGCCTTCTTGAGGAACGCCGTCACCCCCCTTACGCTCGCAAGGAAATGGGCGATGGCCAGGAAGTCCTTTATCTCAAGGGTAAACTCCGCAAGCGATAGCTCGGCCGCGTTCTTCCTTATGTCCGGGATATCGGATAAGGGCAGAGGCCCGCTGAACGTGATGATTTCGAGCACCCCGCCTATCCGGCCCTGGCGCCCTTCAATCTCCGCGACCGTCCGGAGGGGTCTCAGATTGTGTATTTCTTCACTTATGAAACTGGTTGACGAGTAACGCGCTACAACTTCGAGGAGTTTAAGATAGCCTACATATTCTAAGGTCTTATCTGCCATAAATGGCTTCACGACGGTCTTTGAGAAGACAGCCTATTTTTCACCATTTCACTCAACACCTTCCCATCCACTCGGGATGCAACTTTCTCCATCAGGAATTTCATGACCTTTCCCATGTCCTTCTGGTCTTTCGCCCCCAGCGTCCTTATGGCGTCGTCCACCTCTTGCGACACCTCCTTTGCGGACATCTGGGCGGGCACGAATTCCTTCAGGATGCGAAGTTCTTTTTCTTCTTTTTCGGCAAGATCGAGCCGCTGGCCCTTCCTGAAACTTTCGATGGATTCGGCATGTTGCTTTATCATGGTCCTTACGACCCCGTAAAACTCCTCCTGTGTCAGCGGCTGCCTTTTCTCGATCTCTTTATAACTAAGAGAGGACAGGAGCATCCGGAGGACAGACACCCTTAGTGTGTCCTTCCCTTTAAGCGCCCTCTTCACCCCTTCTTCGATTTCGCCTTTGTATACCATTGCTCTAGTAGAGGCCTTTCTCCATCATTTTCCTCATCTTCTTCAAGGCCCTTTTCTTTGCAGCAAGGATTTTTTTCTTTCTTTTGACGCTGGGCTTTTCGTAGTGCTCTCTTCTTTTGACCTCTGAGAGAATCCCGGTCCTCTCGCACTGCTTCTTGAATCTTCTTAGGGCGCTCTCAAATGATTCCCCTTCTCTTATAATAACAACTGTCATTCATTATTCCCCTCCCTCCGTCTTGAATGTTTTGTCGCAGTAAAGCCTTATATTAAACTCCAAATAGCCTTACAAAGTCAATATGTTTGTCGGCCCCGTATCGGCGCGGACATGCGGGAGGGACAAATTACGGCCGGAAAGGGTTCTGCAAAATAAGGGTGCTATCCCTGCGCGGCCCTGTCGATACGAATCCCGTGGGCACCCCTGTCAGCTCCTCAAGGCGCTTTATGTATCTTTTCGCGTTCTCCGGGAGGTCCTCGAAGGTGGCCGCATCCTGGACGGGCTGCCTCCAGCCCTCCATCCGCTCATAAACCGGCTCACAGACAGCGAGGTCCTTCAGCCCCAGAGGCGGATCGGCGTACACCTTCTTCCCGATCCGGTATTTCACGCAGACGTTGATCGTATCGAATGAGTCGAGCACGTCGAGTTTCATGAGGGCGATCGCCTTCACGCCGTTCATGATCACGGCCCTCCTGGCGATTACTGCGTCGAACCACCCGCACCTCCTCGGCCGGCCCGTCGTCGCGCCGTATTCCCCCCCCTTCTCTCTCATCAGCTCGCCCTCCGGCCCGGAAAGCTCCGTCGGGAATGGGCCCTCGCCCACGCGCGTCGTATACGCCTTTAAGACCCCCAGGACGTAATCGATGGCGCCCGGTGCGATGCCGGCCCCGCATGCGGCGTTACCGGCCAACGTGTTGGATGAGGTCACGAAGGGATAAGTACCGTGATCGAGATCGAGATAAGCGCCCTGGGCACCCTCGAAAAGCAGCGATTTGCCCTCCTCCATGCTCCTGTGGAGAAACTGCACGTTGTCTCCCACATACCTTTTCAGAAGGTCGCGATATGCCCCGTATTGGCTGACCACATCCCGCAGCTTGAAGGGCTCCGCCTTGTAGTATCGCTGTATGATGAAATTCTTGAGCTTCAGGTTCTCCCGGACCCTATCCCTGAACACCTTTTTGTCGAGAAGGTCGATCACCCGTATCCCCATCCTCGCGGCCCTGTCCTCGTAGGCGGGTCCGATGCCCCTTCCGGTCGTGCCTATCTTCTGCTTCTTCTCGCTCTCCCTCAGCACGTCGAGCTTCTTGTGGTACGGCATGATGAGGTGCGCCCGGCCGCTGATCATGAGCCGGGAGTCATCCACCATGTGGCCGTGGGCCTTCAGCTCATTGATCTCCCCCTGAAGCGTCTCCGGGTCGAGGACCACGCCGTTCCCTATGACGCAGTACGTACCCTTATGGAGTATGCCCGAAGGCATAAGGTGGAGCACGATCTTCTCGTCGCCCACGACAATCGTGTGACCCGCATTCGCCCCGCCCTGATAGCGGACGACGACATCGGAAAATTCGCTCAATATGTCAATTATCTTTCCCTTGCCCTCGTCGCCCCACTGGAGACCGACGGCAACTACATTCGGCATGAATGGATTCCCCCTTTTCGCGCAAACAACCTTCAAGGACGCGGCATTATCATAATGCTTTTTCACAAGGACGTCAAACAAAATGGAAACTTCCGGACGGATATTCCCATTCGGAATATACGTCCGGGGGCGTCAAAGTTGCGCTCCCGCAGGAAAAGCGACGGAAAACCAGGCGCAAGCAAAGCGAAAAAAAACGTCTTGACAAAAATGGTGGCGGATGGTAGCAAGGTCTATGTTCATCTGGCTCTTCCACCGGACAAGCGGCGTCCTTTTGATCGTCCTGATCGCCCTGAAGATCTTTTCGAGTTATTTCCTCTATACGAAGGACAAGAAACCGGGCTGGGCCCTCGGCATCCACCGGAACCCGGTCGTCGATGTCCTCATCCTGGTCCTCTTTACCTTCCACAGCCTCTACGGGTTGAGGACGATCGCCATCGATCTCGGCTACAAGAGGGAGAAACAGCTATTCTGGCTGTCGAACGTGCTCGGCTGCGTCATATCGGCGGCTCTCCTCGTCCTCTATGCGCGGGTGGCCTGAGGATGGTCGACCACGACGTGATCATCGTCGGGGGAGGCCTCGCCGGACTGAGGGCGGCCGTCGGCCTGTGCGACAAATACGACGTGGCCCTCTTCTCGAAGGTGCACCCCGTGAGGTCCCACTCCATCGCCGCCCAGGGGGGCATCAACGCGGCCCTCGGAAACAACCCCGGCGGCAGGGACGACACGTGGGAAAAGCACGCCTTCGATACCATTAAGGGGAGTGATTACCTGGCCGATCAGGATGCGGTCGAGCTGATGTGCCGGGAAGCCGTCGGCGTCGTCTACGAGATGGAGCACTGGGGATGCCCTTTCAGCCGGTTCCCCGACGGCACCATCGCGCAGCGTCCCTTCGGCGGGGCCGGTTTCCCGAGGACCTGTTACTCGGCGGATTTGACCGGCCACGTGCTCCTCAATACGCTCTACGAGAGGGCCATCGCCAAGGGGGTGAAGGTCTATTCCGAGTATGTGGTGATCGCCCTCGCCGCATACGTTGGCACATGCCACGGCGTTGTCCTCATCGACCAGCTGACAGGCGCCATCGTACCGGTCGTCGCGAAGGCAACCCTTTTCGCGACGGGCGGTTATGGCCGCGTCTATTACCACTCCACGAACGCCCTCATCAATAACGGAAGCGGCATAGGCATGGCCTACGACGCGGGCGTCCCCCTCAAGGACATGGAGTTCGTCCAGTTCCACCCGACCTCGCTCTTGGGGTCGAACATCCTCATGTCGGAGGCATGCCGGGGCGAGGGCGGGTATCTCGTCAACCGCCTGGGCGAGCGCTTCATGGAGCGGTATGTGCCGAAGGCCATTGAACTGGCCCCCAGGGACATCGTATCGCGGAGCATCCAGGCGGAGATCGAAGCGGGAAGGGGCTTCGAGAACGAGCTCGGCAGGTACGTGCATCTCGACCTGAGACACCTCGGAGAGAAGAAAATCCAGGAGAGACTTCCGGGGATACGGCGGATATGCCAGGATTTCGCCGGTATCGACCCTGTCCATGATGCGATCCCTATCATGCCTTGCCAGCACTATTCGATGGGGGGCATCGACACGAACAGCCGGGGCGAGACGGCCCTGTCCGGTTTCTATGCCGCCGGGGAGTGCGCCTGCGTGAGCGTCCACGGCGCGAACAGGCTCGGCGGGAACTCGCTCCTCGACACGATTGTCTTCGGCAAGATGTGCGCGGCCGCCATCGACGACTACCTGAGCGGCCGCGTGCCGGCACCCTCCAGGAAGGCGGTGGAGGAAACGCGGGAGCGCGTGGAGGGAAAGGTCCGCGCCCTCTCCGGCGGGGGCGCCGAAAGGCCCGGCCGGGTGCTCGAAGAACTCAGAAAGACCATGGATGCCCAGGTGGGGATATTCAGGACCGAAGACGAACTTGAAACAGGGCTCGCGCGCGTGGGGGAGATAAAAAAGAGGTACGGGAACGTCTCGGTCTCGTCACCCGCCCTCCACATGAACTATGAGCTGATAGGCGCGCTCGAACTGGAGTCGATGATCGATGTGGCCCTCGTCACGACCCTTGCGGCCCTCCTCAGACAGGAGAGCAGGGGCGCCCATTTCAGGCGCGACTTCACCACGAGGAACGACCGGGATTGGCTCGCCCATTCCCTCGCCGTGAAAGACAGGACGACGGGCCTGCCCGCCATCTCGTACAGGAAACCTGTCGTGACCAGGTATCAGCCCATGGAGAGGAGCTATTGAGCGCCGACGCGAACTATTATACCTTCAAGATCCTCCGGTACGACGCGCGGGAGCCGGAAAAAAAGGCGTCCTTTTCCTCGTACCGCGTCCGGGTGATCCCCGGCCTCACGGTGCTCGCCGTCCTTCTGAGGATCAGGGACGAGCTTGACGGGACGCTCGCCTTCAGGGCCGCGTGCAGGGCCGCCACGTGCGGCTCCTGCGGGATGGTCATCAACGGTAGGCTCGATCTCGCGTGCAGGACGCAGGTCGCCTCCTTCGGCTCCCGGACAATCGTCCTCGAACCGCTCCCGAACCTCGATATCATCAAGGACCTGGTCGTCGACATGACGCCCTTCTGGACGATGTACGAGCGCATCGCGCCCTATCTCATACGACAAAGCCCCGACCCCGAGCGGGAGATCGTCCAGAGCGAGGGCGAAAGGGGGCGGATCGACCAGTTCGTCAACTGCATACTCTGCGCCTGCTGTTACGGGGCGTGCGAGGTGCTCGGGCGGGAGCCCCGCTACATGGGACCCGCCGCCCTCGCGAAGCTCGAGCGGTTCATGGCCGATTCTCGGGATGAAAGGCCGGAGCGTCTTTTGGAGGCCGTGAACTGCGGCGAAGGCGTATGGGGGTGTGACACGCTCCTGCGCTGTATCGATGCGTGCCCGAAAGACGTGCGGCCGACAGACGCCATCGTGGCGCTCCGAAAGAGGCTCGTCGCCCGCAGGCTGAGGCGCGTCTTCAGGATGGGCCATGAAGATTGACTATTCCCTCGTTACCCGCAGGACCTTTCTCACGACCCTCCTTGGCGGCTGGCTCGCCTCCTTCGCCGCGGGCAGCCTCTATGCGTTCTTCCGGTTCGCCTACCCCACCCTCGGCAAAGAGCCCGATTTCGTCGTCCTCAAGGCCGATGATTTTCTCTCCATACCCGCCAATTCCACCAAGGCCTTCCCGTGGGGGGGCAAGGTCGGCCTCTTTTTCAAGCGGGCCGACAACCGGATGACGGCCCTCAAGGGCGTCTGCTCCCATATGGAGTGTAATATCGTCTACAAGCCCGAGGAGAGGCGTTTTTACTGCCCCTGCCATAAGGGCTGGTTCGACGAGGACGGCAGGAACGTGCAGGGGCCGCCCCCCAAACCCCTAGAATTCTTCGACTACAGAATCGAGGATGGGTCACTCATCGTCCACAGGAAGGGGGTCAAGGTTGCGCTTCCCAGGGCTTAGAACGTGTGAAAAAAAATAACCGGCGACCCTTTTCCGTCATTCCGGCGGACGCCGGTAGAGCGAAGCGGGCCTTAATCCCGCGAAGGCGGGACATCCAGTATTTTCCCTCACTTGCGGACTGCCTGGACCCCGGCTTTCGCCCCCGGATAGAAACACTCCGGGGCAGGCTTGGTGACGACAAAAAAGGCGATTTTTTCACACGTTCTTATACCGAGTTGCGTTCAAAGGCACCACACTCGCCTTCGGCGGGGTACCCGGGCGGCTGTGATGCGCCGACGAAGGCGTACTGTTAGTACGTCGAGGATCGCGACGAGGAGACAACAAAGATGTGGCGAAGAAGGCGACTCGGTATTAAAAGGTGGTTCGACGAGCGCTATGACCTGGCGGACATGCGCGCCATGGCCGGGCGAAAGCTCGTCCCGGTCCACAGCCGGGGAATCTGGTACTATACGGGGGGCATCGCCCTCTTTCTCCTCATTATCCAGTTCCTCACGGGCATGGCCCTCGCCTTCTACTACGTCCCGTCCCCGGAAAAGGCCCATAAGGACATCATCGACATCGTGACGAAGCTCAATATGGGCTGGTTCTTCCGCTCCCTCCACCACTGGGGGGGCCAGCTCGCGATCCTCGCCCTCCTCGTCCACGTCTTCGCCACACTCCTTCTGAAATCCTACAGGAAGCCGAGGGAACTGATGTGGGTGTCGGGCCTGCTCCTTTTCGGCATCGCCATCTTTTTCGGCCTCTCGGGGTACTTCCTTTTGTGGGACGAGAGGGCCTTTGCCGCGGTCCGCGTCGCCACGGGCGGCGCGGGAAACCTCCCCCTCTTCGGACCATGGATCAAGGCCTTCCTCCGGGGCGGCATCGATGTGACGGAAGAGACCCTCACCCGTTTCTACGCCTTCCACGTCTCGGTCCTCCCCCTTCTCACCCTGGTCATCGCCTCCCTCCATCTCCTCCTCGTCCAGTTTCACGGCATGAGCATACCCCTGTCGCAGAAGGGGAAGAATCTCAAGCAGGTCCCCTTCTTTCCCAACGTGCTCTACCGCGATTTCATGATCTGGCTCGTGGTCCTCGGCGTTGTCGTCACCCTCGCCACGCTCCTGCCGCCGGAGATCGGAAAGATCGCCGACCCACTCGCGCCTCCCCCGGAGAACGTGAAGCCCGAGTGGTATTTTCTCTTCCTCTTTCAGACCTTGAAGCTCTTCCCCGGCAGCCTGGCGGGCATGAACGGCGAGACAATCGCCATCGTCCTCGTGGCCCTTGCGATCCTCTTTTTTTTCCTCGTGCCCTTCCTCGATAGAAGATCGGCCGCGGAACGGAGAAGCCCCCTGTTCACCCTCATCGGCGTCGGCTACCTCCTCTATTTCATCGTGATGACGATAGTTGGATATTTTTCATGAAGGAGACGTGTATGAAAAGGGTCGCCCTCATCCTCGCCTTCCTTCTTCCACCCCTATCGGCCGCCTTCGCCGGGGCGCAGATCGATCTCCTTCCTCCCTCCGTCTACGACCGGTCCATCATATACCTGAACCTCGCCTTCTTCTGGATCGGCATCATCGTCCTCATCGTCCTCCTACGGCTCAAGCTCAGGGAGATAGAGCGGGTGCAGACTATGGAGCAAAAGGAGGACGACGGGGAGATAGCGTCGCTGGACTAGCGTTTTTTCCGGATCATCCCCTATTTTCACGGCCGCTGGGTGCCGCAGAGATACTGGTAGTCGCAGAAGACGCAGGGGTCCTTCGCGCGGTAATCGGCGCCGAAGGGTATGGCGGGATCGGTGATCTCCCCGACGAGACCGAGGATCACCCTTCTCGCCTTGTCGTAGTCGGCTTCAGCCCTCTCCTCCTTGCGGAAAAGAGGCGCCTCTATCCGCTCGTCCACGTGCGTCTTCCCGAGGAGCAGGAAGGACGCGGCAAGATCGCCCATACGGCCCCGATGATGCTCCCCGTAGAGAAAAAGATAGAAGGGAAGCTGAAGGCTCCCAATTGCCTTGCCCCAGGTCGACCTGTCGTCGGGGTCGAGCCTGTCGAAGTCTATCGCCAGGCGCTTCACGGAGGCGGACGTCTTGTAATCGACTATGCACGTCTTTTCGCCCCTCGTCTCGATCCTGTCGATGATGCCCCTCGCGCGGAATCCGTGGACGGTTGCGTCGAGGCGGCATTCGAGGTCGATGATCGTCACGGGGAAAAGCCGCGCCACGGCAGCCTGGTAGTGGATCAGATACGCCTTCATCTGGCGCGCGATCTGCCGCCTGAGAAGATAGGCCGAGCCGATGGGCTCGGGACCGTAGGCCTCTTCGCACGTCCGTCTCACGATGGCCGCCATCTCTTTTGTGTCGATCTCCGCCTCCGTCAGCCTCCGGCCCCGCCTCGTCTCAAAATACCGGAAGAGCACAGTGTGAACGAGCCTCCCGACATCCACCTTCTCGATATCGGGCGAGGCATCCTCCTTTCGCGAGAGGTCGAGGACATAGCGGTAATAGAACTTGAGCGGGCAGACGAGATAGGCGTCGAGGGACGTGGCGTCGTAGCGGCGGGCCTTGAGGAAGGCGATCATGGCGGGCGTCTTCGCAATGGTGGGAAGCTTTGTGCCCTCCAGGCTCAACCGGTAGACGACGGACCGCACATAGCCGTCCGCGCTCGGCGCGGCCTCCCTCTTCTGCCGCTCCCAGAGCAGCCTCTCCACGAACCTGCTCTTCTCCTTCCTGTCGTTTTCCACATAAAAGAGGTGTACCTCGCCGGAGCCCTTCACGAGGGTGTCGAAGTAGTAGGCGGCGATCATATCCCGGTCCACGTAGGTGGGCAGTCCCAGCATCTCCCGCACCCTGAGCGGCAGAAACGTCTCTTCCTTCCGCGTGTCGGGGATGACGTCCTCGTTTGCGTCAACGAGGTACGTCCGCTGGAACGATAGCGCCCTCGTCTCCAAAAAGCCCAATACCTGCAAGCCCTTAAGGGGCGTTCCTTCGAAGGGACTGAAACAATAGCCGATATATCGCCGGAAGAAATGGAAATAACTGCTTCTCTCCGCGAAGGAGAGGCCGCTCACGCGGGACCTCCCGAGCACGTCCAGTTCCTTCACGAAGGATTCGGCGAAGGGATGGAAAAACGGATGGAGGCGGGCGGAGCTGTGGTCGTAGATGAACGTGAGGACGGCCGTCATCTTTCGCGCGAAATCGCCAATATCGGCTGGTGTGCAGGCCCTTCGGACAAGCTCGTCGTGGATCGTCACCAGGTGCCGCCTGATCCCGGCCGCCCCGACAGGCGTCCCGGTTGTCGGATATAGAACCTCCCCTCGTCCATGGAGGTGACAAGCTGCATGAGGCCGTTCAAAAAGCCCCACGTGGGCGTCCGTTCGAGGGGATAGCCGAGGGAGATGTTGTATCCGCCCGAGACGAGGGGCAGCGCATGGTAAAGCAGGGGGAAGAGGGTCGCGGGGCTCGGCAGGACGATCACCGTGGAGGGGTCGTCGGCGCGGCCCGTGGCGTCCTGCCCGGCGCCCTTCCTGCCGTCCACCATCTCCGATTTCAGGATGCCGCTCAGGGCGAATATCTGGCCGTGGGCATCGGAACTCTTGTAGAAGCGGATGCGCCCGGTCTCGCCTTCCGCTACCCCTCGCGTCCCTTCGTCATCCGGCCTGTGGTCTATCCCGAGCGAGGCGAGGGCGCGGTCCAATCCGGGGCCTTCCTGGAAAAGGAAACAGACGTTTTCCCACGAAAGAAGCCCCTTGAAGAGACGCCTCTCGCACGCGGTAAAGGCAAAAAACCCGGCGAAAACAATCTGCCGGTAAGGGAGGAGATCGGCCGTCATCATGGAGGCCGTCCGGACGTAGCGCTGTGACCTCGACGAGAAACCGGCCTCCTTTATCGCCGGATAGAAGCTGTCGTAAAAGAAGGAGAGCGATTGCAGGCCGCCGCTCGTTTTGGGGGGGAGGGCTGTCTCGATGAAAGGCTCGACCTCCCGGAGGCGCTTATGGGGCACCTCTTCGATCACAAGCTCCTCAAGGTCGCGATATATCCTCACGCCGACCGGAAAGAACGCCTCCAGGCTCAAAAATTGATCCCCCCCGAGGGGCCTTTCCATGGACCGGTGTATCTCGAAGAGGAAGGCGATCGCGTCTATCGTCTCAAGCTTCCCCGTACCGAGGGGGTCGATTTTTGCGTGGACGTGGTCCACAAGCTCTTCAATGGAAAAGATATGGGGAGGGATGAAACTCGTGCCCGTCTTTTGGGCGATGACCTTCCGGAGGAAATGGGCGGGCCGCTTTCCGGGGAAGACAACGAGGTTGCGTGAGAAATCCTCCCCCTCGGGGACGAGACGGCGCGCCGCCTCCTCGACGAGGGAGACCGACGGCGGAAAGATAGCATACCTTGCGGGATTGAAAGGCACGCTCGGCCGGGTGATTTTTTCAGACATGGACGCGCCTCATCCTCAACAGGTCCACGTAAGCGATGAGGCCCTCCACGCGCCTTCCCCTATAAAGCTCGCCGACGATGCGCAGGTAGGTGGTCATTTGGGCGAGATGACGCGCCTCGTTCTCCGCCTCCCTCCCCGTCTTGTATTCGACGACGACAACCCTGTCGGGGTCGACGACGAGGCGGTCCACCCGGAAGAGGCGTCCTTCCGAATCGGCAAGCTCCTGCTCCACCATCACCACCCTGCCCGGCCGCTCTCCGTAGAGCGGCGCGATCGCATCATCCTCAAGAAAGTCCGCGATCGTCCTTTCGAGGCCCTCCGGCACGGCATCCGCGCCCGCCTCGTGCCGCACCGCGTCAAGGATTTCGTCGAGCCCCGACAGGATGTCCCCCGATCCCGAGCCTACGAGGGAGAGGACCTTATGGACGACCTCCCCCCTTTTTTTCTCCTCGAAGCGCAGCTCTTCCTCGGGCGCGTGGGGGCTTTCGAGAAAAGCGGTATGGTGGAGCGCCTCTACGGCGGGGCGCGCCTCCTTTGCCGTATCTGGCGGCGCCTCCCAGGGCTCCCCCATCGAAAAACACGGCGTGTCGGGGAGCAGGGGGAAGGGGAAGAGGCCCCTCTCCCTCTCGCCCTTTACGCCGATTACGTAAAGCTCGGAGCCCGCCCTCGTAAAGGCCACGTACAGGCTGTTGAGCCTCGCCGCCATCACCTTCGTCTCCTCTTCCCGATAGCGCATTTCGAACGCGTCATCTGCCCTCAGCATGCCTTTCCTCAGTCGCAGCAAGGTAATCGACTCTTCATCCTCCTGCACTATATAGCGGAACCCCTTGTTCCTCTCACCATAGAGCAGCAGGATCACCACCGGGAATTCCAGCCCCTTTGCCTTGTGGACGGTCATGACCTTCACCGCGTCGACGCCATAGGGTATGTCGATATTCCAGTCGGCCTCATCGCTGCCGCCCGCCAGGGCGAATTCGAGAAAACCCCGCCTCGTGCCGCCGCCCTTCGCCTCGATGTCCTTGATCACTTCGAGCATCCGGCTTAAGGCGGCCTCCTCGCCGGGGAAGATGCCGAACACGTCGAAGACCCGATAGACCTCGACGACCAGATCGTAAAGGGGAAGATAACCGGAGAGCCGGAAAAGGCGGTCGAAATAGGCGTCCCACATATCCGGCCTCTCCTCCTGGAAGACCTTGTAAAGGGGTTTTCGCCCTTTCCCCCGGTTCCGGAAGCAGAGATCGTGGAAGACTCCGCTATCCGCCGTCACGTGCGCCTTTTCGAGGGTGGCCCCGAGAATATCGCCGAGGATGAACGTCGCGAAGGAGAGGTCGTCCAGGGGAGAATCGAGAAACGTGAGGAGTGAGACAATCTCCCCGATGATCTTCCGTCTCCTTATGTCGAGGCTGCTGTAGGAGACGAAGGGCACCTTTTTTTCGCTCAGCCAGGTAGTGACTTTCACCACATCATCGTTCCTGGGCGCGAGAATCGCGATGTCCGGGTAGCGATACCCCCTTTCCCGAAGACGGTCGAGAAGGTCGTATATCCGCTCTTTCTCGGGCGGCTCGCCATCACCCCTTTCGAGCATGCACGTCTCGACGAACCCGCGCTGTCTTCGGTCCTTTATGGCGGCCTGTCTGTAGGTAAGGAGGCCGCTTTCTTCGCCCGCCTTCTCGTAATCCGGCAGCCTCCTTGGCAGCGTCCGGTGAAAAACCTCCTCGGAGAAGTCGATGATCGCGCCGTCGCTCCGGTAGTTCGTGCCAAGCTCCTCGTTGCGCTGCTCCGCCGAAGGAAAGGGGTTATGGGCCTCCACACGCCTCATGATCCTGTAGTCGGCGTCCCTGAACCCATAGATGGCCTGCTTCGTGTCCCCCACGACGAAGAGGCTCCCCCCCTGGGAGAGGGAATTCTCTATGAGTGGCAGGAGGTTGCGCCACTGGATGGGGGAGGTGTCCTGGAACTCATCGATCAGGTAGTGGAAGATCACCTCTCCGAGGCGGAAATAGACATCGGGCACGATATCGCCGTCCAGATATTCGGCGAGCCTCTTGTTGACGTCCTCGATGAATATCTTCCCCTCGCGTCTCGTCACGCGATCCAAAATGGCCTTGAACGCCTCGTACGTCCGCAAATAGGGCGTATAGTAGCTGCAGGCGAAAAGTCTTGCGAAAGAAGCAATGTGCAAGGTCAGCCTCTCCCACTCCTCACCGACCAGGCGGCACGCCTCAGACTCTTCTTCTCCACTCGGCTTGCACACGGGAGGCGTTTTCATGCCCCTCTCGATAAGGTCGGAGAACCTCCCCGCCCTCGCATCCTTGAGCACGTTCCCGTATGAGCTTGATTGGCGCCTCGTCAGCCCCGATGCAATGATGATCCTCTCCATCTCGTCTATCGAAGAGCGTATATCCTTTTTTGCCGCATCGATGGCAACGGAATAGTCGGTCCGGCTGACCGGCTTGCCGCATGAAGCCACCTTCCGGTATATCTTTTCTATTTCAGCTAGGATCGCCCCCGTGGCTTCCCATGGATACGGCGCGTCTCCCATCGCGTTCTCGACGATGATGTCGATCACGTCCTCCATCAGCCTGCCTTCCCGCGTGCCCTCCCTCACCCTCCGCAAGAACAGGTCAAAGGCGTATCCCATGAGACTTTCGTTGCTCATGAGGATCTCGAAGTCGGGATTGTATCCGAAGTCGAGGGCGGAGGCCTTGAAGACCGTGGTCATGAAGCTGTCGATCGTCTTCACCTGAAAGTCGCTGTACCGGGACAAAATAGCCTCTATCACCCCACCGGCCCTTGCTTTTAGAACAGGCTCGGCCAGAGCGAGGTCCCGGCTGAAGTCGTTCACCATCTTCCTGTCATCCCCAAGATAGAGCTGCTTCAGGAAAAGCAGGATTCTCTCCTTCATCTCCTTGGCGGCGTTATTGGAAAAGGTAATGGCGAGGAGGTTGGCCAGCCCATTTTTGGGTATTCCATCCGAGAGGAGAAAGAGGACGAAGCGCCGCGCAAGGGCGTATGTCTTCCCCGACCCCGCGGACGCCCGGAGTACGGTGAAATGGGGAAATCTCAACGGCGCGTCATCTGCCCGCACGAGTCTGCCTCCAAGGAGTATATCATAGCAAAAAATCACGCGGGCGGGCAATCAGGGCAAACGCATTTGGAAATCATCCACATATAGAGGCTAAGTAGCTTAAATACCTGATGATTTATATTTCTAGACTTCTATGGATAGGTGTGCTATCTACCTGACATCATTGATTTT
>JBEKJU010000006.1:0-30816 GCA_050011095.1 Syntrophorhabdales bacterium | reverse complement strand
GTGTTTTAGTAGGTTTACGCGCTCCTGGACCCCCGTTTCCACGGGGGTGACGATGAAAGAACCTGCCATCTCACGCGCTCCTTACCGTTACCTGCGAAAAGCACAATCCCGCAAAAGTCAAATTCCAGAAGTCCCCCGGCAGAGCCGGGGGTTTACCTTAATGAAATTACCGGGCCACACGGCATCCATGCGGTCGAGCGCCTTCAGGAGGCGGACTGCCTCGCCGCTTTTACCCTCCCATCGCTGCATCCAAAGGTTTGCTATCTTTCTATTGACAGACCACCAAATTTATGGAATCTTTATATGGTTGGAAATAGGCTCACGTTTCCAAGCGAGAGGGAGAGGACACGGTCCTTCCGGGGGGCCTGTCGCGGCTTAAAAGGCTTTACCGCGGCAGGGGGAATCTAAGCATCGGTACCGTTCTCCGTATGAAGAAGCGAGCCCCAAAAAGGCGCCCTTGACAAGGGTGGCCGGGGCGTCAAACGTTCAAATAAGCACGACCGAACTGGAACCGCCGGCCGGGTGGTTAAGTATAAACAGGAGGAGACTATCATGAGTAGAAGGATTGTCACTGTAGATGGCTGTACCGCGTGCGCCCATGTCGTCCATGCGACGAACGAGATCATCACCATCTATCCCATAACCCCCTCCTCTCCCGTCGCGGAGATATGTGACAGCAAGAGCGCGGCTGGTCAGCCCAATATCTGGGGCTCCGTGCCGACGGTAACCGAGATGCAATCAGAGGCGGGGGCTGCCGGAGCGGTCCACGGCTCATTGACCACAGGGGCCCTCACGACCACCATCACCGCCTCTCAGGGCCTGCTCCTCATGATACCCAACATGTATAAGATAGCCGGGGAGCTGACGCCCACGGTCTTCCATGTGACGGCCCGCTCCCTTGCCGTCCAGGCGCTCTGTATATTCGGCGACCACTCCGATGTCATGGCGGCCCGGTCGACGGGCTTTGCCATGCTCTGCTCTTCGAGCGTGCAGGAGGCGATGGATTTCGCCCTCATCGCCCAGGCGGCCACCCTCGAATCCCGCGTCCCCTTCATGCACTTTTTCGACGGCTTCAGAACGTCCCATGAGATACAGAAGATCGAGGAGCTTTCCCTTGATGACATGCGCGCCATGATCGATGACGAGTTCGTCCTGGCCCACAGAAAGAGAGGCCTCTCGCCTGACCGTCCGGTCATCCGCGGCACTGCCCAGAACCCCGATGTATACTTCCAGGGCAGGGAATCGGTGAACAGCTTTTATCTCAAGGCGCCGGAGATCACGCAGGCCGCCATGGACCGCTTTGCCCGGATCGTCGGGCGCTCCTACAAGCTCTTCGACTATATAGGCGCACCCGATGCGGAGCGCGTGATCGTGGTGATGGGCTCGGCCGGTGAAACGGTGAAGAGCACCATCGACTTCCTCAACGCCAGGGGGGAGAAACTGGGACTCGTCGTGGTGCGCCTCTTCCGTCCCTTCTCTGCCGACGCCTTTATCAAGGCCCTGCCGAAGGGCGTGAAATCGATTGCCGTTCTCGACAGAACCAAGGAGGCCGGGGCGCTCGGCGAGCCGCTCTACATGGACGTGAGAACGGCCATCGGCGAGGCCATGGAGGGTTCGGCGCCCTTCGCGCAGTACCCGAAGGTGGTCGGCGGTCGTTACGGCATAGGCTCAAAGGACTTCTCCCCGGCCATGGCAAAGGCGGTCCTCGATAACCTGTCCGCGGCCGCGCCGAAGAACCACTTTACGGTCGGCATCATCGACGACGTGACGCATACGAGCCTGACCGTCGACGATGACGCCTTCAACGTAGAGGGAACGGGCGTTTTCAGGGGCATGTTTTACGGGCTCGGGGCGGACGGTACCGTCGGGGCAAACAAGAACACCATCAAGATCATCGGCGGCGAGACGGACAACTTCGCCCAGGGATATTTCGTGTACGACTCGAAGAAGTCGGGCGCTATGACCGTTTCCCACCTCCGCTTCGGGAAAGACCCTATTCACAACCCCTATCTCCTGGACAGGGCGAACTTTATCGCCTGCCACAACCCCTCTTTCCTGAAGACCTACGACATGCTTCAAAATGCGGCCGAGGGGGCCATATTTCTCCTCACCACCTCCCATTCGAAGGAAGAGGTCTGGGACACCCTGCCCCTGGAGATCCAGACGCACCTCATCGAGAAAAGGATGCGCTTCTTCATCATAGATGCCGTGGCCCTCGCCCAGGAGCTGGGGCTCGGGAGCCGGATAAACATGATCATGCAGACGGCCTTCTTCGTTATCTCCGATATCATCCCCAAGGAGGACGCCATCAGGTCGATCAAGGACCAGATCAAGAAGACCTATATGAAGAAGGGCGAGGAGGTCGTGAAGATGAACTACGGGTCCGTCGACACGGCCCTCAAGAACATCGTGGAGGTCCCCGTGCCCGCTCATGTGACGGGCAAGCCCATGCGCGGCCCCGTTGTCACCGATGCGCCGCCCTTTGTGAAAAACGTCCTCGCCCCCATGGTGGCCATGCAGGGCGATCGCCTGCCCGTCTCGGTCATGCCCGTCGACGGCACGTGGCCCACGGGAACGACACAGTATGAGAAGCGGAACATCGCGGTCAAAAGCCCTGTCTGGGAGCCTGACATTTGCATACAGTGCGGCCTCTGCTCGTTTGTCTGTCCCCACGCCACTATCCGGATCAAGGCCTATGACCCTGCCCGTCTTTCAGGCGCCCCGCCCCTGTTCAAGTCGGCGGACGCCACGGGCAAGGAACTCAAGGGGCTCAAGTTCACCGTCCAGGTCGCACCGGAGGACTGCACCGGATGCGGCGCCTGCGTCTATATGTGCCCCGCCCACAAGAAGGACGCCTCAGGCAATAAGATGCCCGACTCAAAGGCGATCAACATGTCTCCAAACGAGCCCATGTGCGCGCGGGAGGCGGAAAACTACGCCTTCTTTCAAGCCATACCCGCCCTCGACATCTCCCGCTACAGCGTCAATACCGTAAAGGGAAGCCAGTTCTCGACGAGCCTCTTCGAATACCACAGCGCCTGCTCCGGCTGCGGCGAAACACCTTACCTGAGGCTCCTCACCCAGCTCTTCGGCGATCGGCTCCTCATCGGCAATGCGACGGGTTGCAGCTCCATTTACAGCGGCAACCTCCCGACCATCCCCTACACGAAGAGACCCGACGGGAGGGGCCCTGCCTGGTCCAGCTCGCTCTTCGAGGACAACGCCGAATTCGTCTTCGGGATGAGGCAGACGATAGAACGGTTCAGCGAAGAGGCGAAAAGGCTCATCGAGAAGCTCTCGCCCACGGCCGACACAAAGACGAGAGAGCTTTTTCTCGCACTGGTCGGAGGCCGGGATGAGGCCTCGCAGGAGGCCATAGAGGCGCAGCGGCAGAGGGTGGAGGAGCTAAAGAGGCTCCTCGCGAACGACCCGTCGCAGGACGCGAAACAACTCCTTTCCCTCGCGGATTACCTCGTAAGAAAGACCGCGTGGGCCATCGGGGGAGACGGCTGGGCCTATGACATAGGATACGGCGGCCTCGATCACGTGCTCGCCTCGGGACAGAACATCAACATCCTTGTCCTGGACACCGAGATCTATTCGAACACGGGCGGCCAGATGTCGAAATCCACGCCCCTCGGCGCGAGCGCCGAGTTCGCCGCGGGCGGCAAGAGGATGCCCAAAAAAAGCCTGGGGCTCATGATGACCACCTACGGCTATGTCTACGTGGCCCAGGTCGCCTACGGCGCAAATCCCGCCCAGACCCTGCGGGCCCTCCTAGAGGCGGAGGCATACAAGGGGCCCTCCCTTGTGATCGGGTATGCCACCTGCATCGGCCAGGGGATCGACATGAGCAAGGGCATAGAGGAGATGCGCAGGGCCGTCGCCTCCGGCCATTGGCCCCTTTTCCGGTATAACCCCGACCTCGCCAAAGAGGGCAAGAGCCCCCTCATCATCGACAGCGCGGAGCCGTCCATTCCCGTGACGGAGTATGCTTACAAGGAGAATCGCTACCGCGCACTCAGGATGAGCAACCCGAAGCTGTCCGAGGCGCTTCTGGCGGAGGCGCAGGAGACGATAAAGAAGCGGTGGAGCTATCTCACGCACCTTGCCGCGTGGAAGCCGTAAGCAACGTCACTCGTTTTGTTGCGTTGTGCGTGTTTTTTTAGGGCCATGGGTCCCGCAGCCGGCATCATATCCATCCTTCCATTTCGATGATGCCGGCAGTAAAGGCGGGAGGGGTGCATCAGCACACTAATCTACTACTGGTGGGTTTCAGAATCTCTAAGGATAACCATTCATAGTGTTGCAAAACCTATGGAATTCAGTTTTTAGTACCGACCGATTAGTCACCCTGTGTAGATGAATTCCACTAGAGCAACCAGCATGGGCAAGGAGATAGCATTTTTGCATTAAGCGCAGTTGGTTGTTGAACGACGGTCAATGAGTGCCCGAAGAACTTGCTCCGAGTCCGCAAGTGTGGGGCTGAGAAAGCCATCTAACCAAGCAGCAAGACGTGAACACCCGACAGACCGAAGTTGTTCCGGTAACTCTGGCCTTGAGGCTGGATACACTCTCCTTTTGATAAGCTCCGCTCGGGACAAGTGCGTGAGGTACGACACCGCCAGTTCATGAGCAGCGTCACTATCACCTACTTCAAGAACGCTATTTAGGCGGCGAAATGAATCCTCAGCCCTCTGCATTGCAGTTTCTAACGACGGCAAAGGTACTGTATCAGACCATGCCTTCAGAACGGAATCCCAGAAGCCTTCTCGCTGGAAAAGCGCCCGACCGAATTTGACTGCCCAGCCTACTAAGTCATTGCCACCTTCTATTAACGAACTGACTTGCTTCGCTGCGTAAACACGCAAATCAATTTCCATAGGAGGCTTGGCCTTGAACGCAGTCGGTTCTTCGCAGAGCACGAGAAGATCTAGATCGACGCTCGATACGGCGGGGCGCACTGCTGAACCAATAGCCACTATAGCCCTGATGTTCCTATCGTGTTGGGCCGACTTCAGAAATTGCGCGGTCCACTTCTTGGACCGCCCAGTCGGCCAGCGACTGACTCTCCGGAGGGTCCCCGCAGTCAGGGTTTCCTTACTCATCATTGCCTTCTCTTGCTAAGAGTGCAGCAACCGCATTTACATATTCTTCAATCTCTGTAGCAATATCTTCGGCGTCAAGGTCCGGTGCTTGAATATCGCCATATGCGGTAGCCTTACGCGCGTCATTCAGGTCCCGCAGCAACCCGCTTACATCCGGAAGACCGCACATTTTATTCAACCGCAAGGCGTTATCGGCCTTCTCCCAGTGTTTCTTTGAAGTTGTCAACCCAAAGTGCAGAACAGCAGCCTCAACAGCGGCTTCCAGACAGTAGAATCCGTATATTGAAAGGTCCGACCAATCTGTCGGTTCGTCCCAAGCCGCTTGGACTTTATCCAAATGGCCCCGGGCGATCTCCAGCTTTTCCGATGCAGTTGACATCGTCTCCTCCTCATGGTCTGTTCGGGCCTTGTTCGCAGATTTGTTTAACGCAAGGATAGCCGCTTTCTTTCTTCCCGACGTCCGTCTCCTGCCGCATCCTCTTTGCGGATAGTCTCCACAACCTTCACTTCTCATTACGGGATCAAATCTTTATTCTTCACTTAAGCCCGGCCGCGCCCCCAAATCTGTGTATTATCAACTATTACCACACGAAGGAGGGCCGTGCAACAAGAAAAACGAAACAAGAAAAACAGAAATGTGGATAATAGGAAGACAACACCAAATGTGCCCTCCAGCGCCATCGCCTTTTTGCCGCCGCTCTTGCCAGCGTGGCAAGAGCGCTTCGGGTGACCGACCATCAAAAAAAGGTGGGGCGTCTCCGCCCCACCTTGTGATTGTCCGTCTGTCTATTACGTCTACTTCTTAACAGGCTCGAAGGCGAAAAAGACCCTCTCGGCCATGATCGTGCCCGCCCTTCCCTTCTCGATCGGTGTCGGAGGCACGTCGAACACGACAAACTGCACCTCGTCGCCGCGCTTTAGGGTACCCACGGGGCAATTCACTATCTTGCTGATCATCCTCTTGACGGGGCCGTCGAACTGGATCACGGCGTGGATGAGGGGCGAATCGTAGCCAAGGGGAACGCCCTTTACCTCTTCGGACAGGACAACGACCTTGCCCTTCTTGGGCAGGTCCACATACTCAAGGTCTTCCGAGTAGCAGGCCGGGCAGATCACACCCCTCGGGGGGAAGGCAATATGGCCGCATGCCTTGCACTTCGTCGTGGTGAATCTCCCCTGCTTCAGGTTTTCATAGAAGGGCCATACCCTGTTGAACTCCTTCGCCTCCACGGGCCACAGGTCCATGGTCACCGGGTATAGGTTTTCAAGGATTGGAATTCCTGCTCCAGACATTATTTACCTCCTTATTTTACTGGGTCCAAGCCGTAGATCAGAATCGTGTGCTCCGCGTTCGCCCCGCTCAGGTTGTGCGTGAGGCCGATGTCGGCACCCTTCACCTGGTGGCGCGCCCTGCCCTGGAGCTGCTTCATGATCTCAACGCCCTGCCTGATGCCTGTAGCCCCGAAGGGATGGCCGACGGCGAGAAGCCCGCCGTCTGTATTGACCGGAACCTTTCCGCCGATCTCTATCTGCTTGGAGCTGCAGAAATCGCCGCCCTCGCCCTTCTTGCAGAAACCCAGGTCTTCCACCTCGATGACCTCCGAAATGGAGAAGCAGTCGTGTGTCTGGGCGACCTTCACGTCGCTCGCGGAAACCTTTGCCCTCTTGTACGCCTTCTCCGCCGCTATCCTCGTATGCTTCCAATCGGCAAGGTGCTCGCCGGGGAAGTTGACCGAAAGGCTGGAGACCGACACCTGGGCGCATCCCCTTATGTAGACGAGGGGTTTGTCCGTATATTTCCTCGCGATCTCATCGGTGGTGATGATGCACATCGCGGCCCCGTCCGTGATAGGACAGCAGTCGTAAAGCGTCAGCGGCGGGACAACCGAGGGTGCGCCCATGGCCTCTTCGAGGGTGAGCTTCTTCTGCATCTGGGCAACGGGGTTGTCGGACGCATAGTTGTAGTTGGCCACCGATACGGCCGCGAGGTCTTCCTTCTTCGTCCCGTAGTGGATCATGTGCTCCTGCGCGGTCAATGAGAAGAATGGCGGCGGCAGACCCATACCGTGGGTCGCTTCCCAGTCATGGTCGACCGACGCCAGCTCGCTGTAGAAAATCTCCCATTTCTGGGGGGTATATAGCTTCTCGCCGCCCGCAACTGCCACCATATCGGCATTACCCGACTCTACAAGTCCCTTTGCCAGGATGATCGCCGTGCTCCCACCGGCGCACAGGGTATCGCACCTCGTGCATATGGAGGTCAGCTTCAGCCCGAGCCTCTCGGCGACCACGGGGGCGGTGTTAACCTGGAAGGAACACCTTCCCGCGTAGGACGTAGCCACGATCAGCCCGTCTATATCCAACGGCTTGAGGCCTGGTATATCATCGAGACAAGCCTTGCCTGCCTCCTGGAACAGGTCTACAATGTGGGCTTCCCTGACGCCCCACTTGCACTGACCCCCTCCCAATATGACTGCGTTTCTCGACATGGAATTCCTCCTTGGTTTACGTTCTTACTTGCCTTTGAAGCTTGCTTTCCTCTTCTCTATAAATGCCTGGAAACCCTCTCTCCCGTCCTCGGACAGGTAGGTAGTGACAAAGCACTCATTCTCGAAGGTGATCGCCGTGGCGAGATCCATGTTTATGCCATTATCTACGGCGCTCTTCAGCACGCTTAGGGCCACCCTCGGCTTGGAGGCAAGTTTCTTCGCCCAGGCCTTTGCCTCGTCCTGCAGCGCTTCTTTCGGCACAACCTTGTTGACAAGGCCGATCCTGTAGGCTTCATCGCCGCTCACGGTATCACCTGTAAACAGGAGTTCTTTTGCCTTCCCGATCCCAACGAGCCTCGGCAGTCTTTGGGTGCCGCCGGAGCCGGGAATAATCCCAAGATTGACCTCGGGACAGCCCATCTTCGCATCACTGGTGGCAATCCTCAGGTCGCAGGCGAGGGCAAGCTCAAGGGCGCCGCCCAGGACGAAGCCGAAGACCGCGGCAATCGTGGGTTTGCTAATGCCCGCGATCTTATCGACGGCCCCTCTGGAGATCTTTCCGAAGGCGTAATACTCCATTACCGACTTCCCTGCTACTTCCTTGACGTCGAGGCCCGCGGTGAAGACTTTCTCCCCGACCGCGGTGAAAATAATGGCCCGCACCGAGTCGTCTTTTTCGAGCTCGCAAAAGGCATCATGGATTTCCTCATATGCCTTGACGTTGAGCGAATTGACCGGGGGCCTGTTCAGCCTGACTATCGCGACCCCCTCTTCTTTCTCGATGAGCAACGATTCATAAGCCATATATACCCCCTTGGCTATTTGTTATAGTCGTACCATCCCGCTCCCGTCTTCCTTCCCAGACGGCCCGCCTTGACCATATCCTTCATGAGCCGTGGGGGCGTCCATTTAAGCTCCTTGTTCATTTCCTTAAAGAGGTACTCCGCCACGTTGTAGGCGATGTCGATGCCGGTGAGGTCCATCAGGTCGAAGGGACCCATCGGGTAGTTGAGACCGAGCTTCGCGGCCTTGTCAATGTCCTCCGCCGAGGCGATGCCTTCCTGGAGGAGCCATATGGCCTCGATGAAGTGGGGCATCATGAGGCGGTTCACGACAAAACAGGGGATGTCCTTCTTTACCTCGATCGGCTCCTTACCCAGTTTCCTGGCGAGGTCGAGGGAGGTCTTGATGGTCTCGTCGCTTGAGTAGTAGCCCCGTATCACCTCGACAAGTCTCATAAGGGGCACGGGGTTGAAGAAATGCATGCCGCAAACTTTGTCGGCCCTTCCGGTCACCTTCGCGATCTCGGTGATCGACATGGACGAGGTGTTCGTGCTGAGGATGGCATCTTTCTTCGTGATCTCGTCGAGCTGTTTGAAGATCTTCTTCTTCAGCTCCATCTCTTCGAGGACGACCTCGACCACATAGTCGGCATCCTTCATGTCCTCGATCTTCGTGGTCCCCTTGATCCTTCCCAGGGTCTGGGCCTTCACCTCCGCCGTCACTTTTCCCTTTTCCACGCTCTTCGCAAGGAACTTGTCGATATTCTTCAATCCGTTCTGCACAAACTTGTCGTCGATGTCGCTCATGATGACATCATAGCCTGCCTGTGCAGCGATCTGGGCAATACCGTTGCCCATGGTTCCGGCGCCAACAATACCTATTGTCTTAATTGTCATACGTCCACCCCCGTAGGTTGATTAGTTACGTATACAGAAGAAATCGGTTGCAAGTTGCTAGTATATAACTATAATGAAAGGGCTATGTCAACTTATTTCTCGCATGAACCCTTCTCCCCTGCCATAAGGTGACATTTTCCCTCGCAATGCGTCGGCTCCGGGCCGGTCGTGAAGATGAGGCGAGATTCACTATACTGAAAAATAGCGGTGCCGGAAAAATCTATTGCCGGGCCGGTAAGGGTCAGTTATAATATAGTGCGTTGAGTTCTCCCTATCTATCCTCCGGGGCGCCTCGGGTGTGTATCATGCTCGCGCAACTCGGCATTGACAGCCGTGGGCCATGCACCCTGGATGACCCTGCCCGGGGTGGCTCGATCGCGCCGGAGGTTCCCCCTGGTCTCTGCAAGAACGGGGCTCGTGAAGGACGGTCTTTACACGCTCGGCCTCACGTGGTCGCCTGTCTACCTGCTCGATGGCGAAAGACCCGTCCTTTTTGAAGCGGGATTTGCCTGCGCCGGAAGGATATACGCGGAGGCGGTCCGCTCCGTTCTCGGAAGAAGGCGTCCCGAGCTTCTTTTTCTCACCCATGTCCACTGGGATCACTGCGGTGCCGCAGGCTATCTGAGAGACGTATTTTCCCCGCTTGTGATCGGGGCATCGATGCGGGCGGCCCGGATCGTGGAGCGGCCCCATGCAAGGGAGCTCATGGGCGCCCTGAGCGAGAACGTCGTCCCCCTCGTCGCCCGTCTTCCCGGCATCGATCCGGCCGCCCTTCAAGGCCTACCCTTTCAGCCCTTTGAGGTCGTCATGCCCCTTGAGGACGGACAGGTCGTCGCCCTGGGCAAGGGTCTCACCCTGGAGGTGCTTGCTACGCCCGGCCACACGCGCGACCATCTCAGCTACTACATTCCCGAAAGGGGCATACTCATCGCCACCGAGGCATCGGGCATACTCGACCGGGCGGGCAACCTTATCACCGAGTTCCTCGTCGATTACGACGCGTACCTCTCATCCTTGAAGCGACTGGCCGGCCTGCCGGTCGAAATCCTTTGCCAGGGGCATCACTTCGTCTTCGTGGGCAAGGACGAGGTGGCCGCGTTCTTTTCCCGGTCCCTTAGCGAGGCGGAGCGCTTCAAGGATCGTGTCTACGGGCTTCTGGAGGCAGCGGAGGGGTCGGTCGACGAGGTGGTCAGGCTGATCAAGGCCGAGCAATGGGACGCGAATACCGCTGTCAAACAGGCGGAGACCGCGTACCTCCTCAACCTGAGGGCACAGGTGCTCCATCTCGCGGAGAGAATGGCTCGCGACCGCCGCCCATGACGGAGCGCCCCCACGTGCGCGGAAGCGGGCACAGAAGGCCGCCAGCGTGCCCGTGGTGAAGCGGAGCGCCCCCACGTGCGCGGAAGCGGGGAGACGAGGATGGAGAAAATCATAAGGGATGCAGGAGCGCCCCCACGTGCGCGGAAGCGGGGTGCATTGAATCGGGACAATGGCCCGGTTATCCGGAGCGCCCCCACGTGCGCGGAAGCGGGACGGGCCGCGCCCGCGGGAAATCGGCGTTGACATGCGGCCGCAAAGGGCATAACTTCAAACAATACGGGACTGTCGGGAAAGCGGGGATTTCCTTATCCTTTAGGAGGTGATTGCGTGGAGCGGGACGGTCTGGGGCTTATGGAGGAGGTAATCTTTTGGCGGAGCCGGGTGATCCTGACAGGGGCGGAGCTTGATGTCTTTACCCGGCTGGACGGGGCTCCGGCTACAGCATCCGCCCTTGCGGCGGCAATGGGTTCGGACGCGAGGGCGACGGAGCGGCTCCTCGACGCCCTCACGGGCATCGGTCTCCTCAAAAAACAGGAGGGCGTCTTCACCCTTTCGGACCGGGGAAGGTACCTCTCGTCGAGGCACCCGGAGACGGTCCTCCCCATGATCCTTCACGACAACGACCTGTGGCGGAGCTGGAGCCGGTTGACCGAGGTGGTGCTGACGGGAAGGCCGGCAACGGATGGGGAAGGGAAAAGGGGAGGTGCAGACCGGAGGGCCTTTATCGGGGCCATGCACGCCATAGGCCGCCCCCTCTCACAGCAGATCGCCCGCGACTTTGACGCCCGCCGCTTCAGCCGTCTCCTCGATATCGGCGGGGGCTCCGGGACCTACACCATCGCCTTTCTCCGGCAAAATCCGCAGATGACGGCGGTCCTCTTCGACCTCGCGCCCGTTATACCCATGGCGGAAGAGAGGCTTGCGGCAGAGGGCGTGGCCGACAGGGTGACCCTCGCGACAGGGGACTTCTACCGGGATGAACTCCCTTCGGGGTGTGATCTCGCCCTTCTCTCGGCGATCATCCACCAGAACAGCCGCGACCAGAACCTCGACCTCTACAGGAAGGTCTTTCGCGCCCTCAGCCCCGGCGGCAGCATACTCATCCGCGACCACGTCATGGACGAGTCGCGCACGTCACCCCCGCAGGGCGCCCTCTTCGCAATCAATATGCTCCTCCTCACGACAGGGGGAGACACCTACACCTTCGGGGAAATCAAGGAAGGTCTCGAGAGGGCGGGGTTCACCCGCGTCACGTGGGTACGGTCGGGCCACGAGATGGACGGCCTCGTGGAAGCCGGAAAGCCCGCCTAAAAATGAAGACAAAGGCGGCATCACCCCTTGGGCAAACGCTCGACGAGCCTTGCCACGACCCCGTCGCCGTCGCCGGGCTCCTTTAGGCCTGTGACGCCCACGATGAACCTTCCCGACTGACGGAGCGCCACGCCCTTGTACATGGGGTCGACCCCATGGAGGAAGGCCCCCGCCCTGTCATGCGAGATCTCGGTTTTCACCCCCGACCCCTTCAGGTACTTTCCGTATTCGTCGAAGGCCCGCCCCGCTGCCTCAACGGAGGCGCCCAGCATGACGAGCGATTTTGCCCTCTCCCCGTTGATGGAGACCTCGGCGGTCAGGCCCCTTCCAAGGAAGGCGTAGCCGAGAAGACCCGCGGGGTAGTACCGGTCTGTCAGGGCAGCGGTGCCCGGCACCTTGAGGAATTCGAGTTCCCCCGGCGCCTTCCGGCCGTCCGGGAGGTTGCGGGAGACCGCCTCGGCGCAGGACCGCAACAGGGCGGCATCCGGGGTAGAGCCGCCCGAGACCTCGATCCGCACGAGGTAGCGGTCCTGGTAAAACATCAGTTGTAATTCGTCGGCAAACCCCTCGGCGCCCACCGGCACTCCCTTTACCCCCGGACCGCGGTAGCCCGCGTAGATGCCGAAGGCATCCAGCAATGATCCCATCCTGAAGATGCTCGCCACCATGCCGGAACCCTCGCCGGCCGGTCCGGCGTACATCACCGTCGCGGCCTTCTCGAATCCATAGGGCATGTAAAGCTCGGCCTCCCCGTCGATATACCGGTAGAGGCTCTCCCTGGTGTAGGTCGCCGGCGCGCCGTCCTTGACCCAGCCGGGTGCGCAGCTCGCCGGCAGCAGGGCCTCAACCCCACCCTCCGCGGCGTGGAGCGGGCAGGCGAGGTAGAGCAGGACCAACAGAACCAAAGCAGCTCGTGCTATCATGCAAAAAGACTCCGCGCCCGGTGCATCTTTTCGGCAATATTCACGCTGTTGACGCATTGGGCGACGCATTCGGGACAGCTCGCGCAGCGCCCCGAGCCGGCTGCCTCGCCGAAGGTGGCCTTCGCGAGGGCATACTCCCTGTAGCCTTCGGCATACATGAGGGCCCGGTTGACCGTGCTGATCTCGACCCCCTTCGGACAGGTCGGTTCACAGCGCGCGCAGAGCCTGCAATAATAGCTGTCGATGCTTTTCGCGTACCTTTCCACGATGCGCTCATCGCCGCGGGTCAATTTCATCCCCATGACGGGCACCATCTGCCTGACGTGATCGAAGGTCTTCATGCCCGGTATGGCGGCCGTCACGTTCGTGTCGGCGAGCGCCCACTTCAGGGCGGCGACCGCCTGCTCCGGGCTCGCCGGTCCGGACGCGCCTTTGCCGTAGGCGCCCGCCTGGACCTTCATGGCGACGACGCCCAGGCCGCCCGCCTTCGCCCTCGCGATGGCCGCCTTCACGGAGGGCTCCGATTTGAAGTTGTAGGCCACGAGGACCATATCGAAAAACTTGTCAGGGTCCTTCAGCACCGCGTCGATGACCTCCGCCTGGTTCGTGTGCGTGGTGACCCCGAAAAATCTGACCTTCCCCTGTTGCCTGAGCCGCGCGTAAGCCTCGCGGACCTCGGGGATGAACGCCCTGCCGGGGCTCGTCAGGTTGTGGAGCTGGATCACGTCGATATGGTCCGTTCCGAGACTCTGTAGACTCGTCTCCACGTCCTTCACGATCGCGTCCTTCGTGTTCGACTCCGGCTGGGTCTTTGTCGCGATATAGACCTTGTCCCGAATACCCTTGACCGCCACGCCCACGACCGCTTCATTTCTCCCGTTCTGGTAGCGGCGGGCGGTATCGATATAGTTGATGCCCATGTCGAGGCCCGCCCGTATGACCTCATGCTCCTGGGCGAGCATGGCGCCGAAGCTGAGGGTCGTGATCTTGAGCCCCGTTCGGCCGAGGGTCCGGTAGACGGGCCCCCCGGCCGAGCCCGCATGGAGCAGGCCCCCCTTCAGACCCAGGGAAGTAGCCGCTGCCCCGGCCATTCCGATCTTCAGGAAATCCCTTCTGTTCATCGCATCGCCGTCTTTCATACGCCCTCCTCAGCCTCGCGATATTCCCCCAACTAAAATGAATCATACACCTCCCTTTGTCCCAAATCAAGAATCCGAATGTGCTGTCGCTTATTCGCATGCGTGCTTACGCTTCGCTTCTTACTTGTTGCACCGAAACAGACGCTATGCTACTCTTTACGGTGCGTATTCTCGCCCTTGATATCGGGGAAAGAAGAATTGGAACAGCCCTATCCGATCCAGGCGGCAGGATCGCGCAGGGATTAAAGATCCTCGTAGCCAGTGGGTCCAGGGCCGGGGACGTCTCGGCGATAGGGGAACTCATCCATCAGTTTGATGTCTCTCTCGTGGTCGTGGGACTACCGAAAAACCTGGATGGATCCATAGGACCAAAGGCCCAGGGGGTCGCGGCGCTCGCAGAGGCCATCCGGGAGGCGACAGGCATACCCGTAGAACTGTGGGACGAAAGGTTCAGCACCGCCGAGGCGCACAGGGTCCTCGACATGGCGTCCGTAAAGAGGAAAAAGCGCAAGGAGACCATAGATATTATGGCCGCGCAGATCATCCTTCAGGGGTACCTGGATGCCCAGGGGCGCCAATAAATCCCTACTCGTCCTCGCAATTCTCATCGCCGCCGCCCTACTCCCCGTTGTCTTCGCCACCATGCCGAGGGGCAAAAACCATGTGTCTGCGAGCTTTGTTGTGAAAAAAGGAACAAAGATAGGCGCCGTTGCCCACGCCCTCAAGGAAGAGCGCCTCGTTCTCTCCGAGTATCTTTTCCTTTCTTCGTCCTTATTGGCCTATAATGGCCGCGTCGTCGCCGGCGAGTACGAGCTGTCGGACGACATGTCGGCCCTTCGGATAGCGAGAAAGATGGCCCATGGCGAGAGAAGGATCTATACCCTCAAGATAGTCGAAGGCTATAACCTCTATACGATCGGTGACGCCATCCGGAAGGCGGGGGTCATGGACGGCGGGGCGTTTCTACGGTTGGCGCGCAGACAGGATTTTCTCGTACGCCTGGCCATACCGTCGGATTCGCTCGAAGGCTACCTTTTCCCCGATACATATTTCTTCAGCAAAGAGACCGGCGTTGATGAGTTCCTCGAGAAAATCGTCCTGAGGACCTTTAAATTTTTCGAAAAAGGGGATATAAAGAAAGGGATGCAGGAGTTGAATATGACCATGTTCCAGGCCTTGTCTCTTGCCTCGATCATAGAGAAGGAGGCGAAGCTGGAGAGAGAAAAGGGGCTCATTTCCGCGGTTTTTCACAACAGGCTGCGCCTCGGCATGAGCCTGGACGCGGACCCGACCGTGATCTATGGCAGGGGCGCCTTCAACAGGGACCTCCGAAAGGCCGATCTGTCGGCAGACACACCGTACAACACCTACCGCCTGAAAGGGCTGCCAAAGGGTCCCATATGCAGCCCGTCAAAGAGCTCTATCATGGCGGCCCTCTATCCCGAACCGAGCGATATGCTCTATTTCGTGTCGAGAAATGACGGGAGCCATGTTTTTTCCAGAACCATGCGGGAACATCAACACTTTGTTCAGTTGTATCAACGAAACAAAAACAGAAAACAATAATCAAGGAAGGAGGAAGGGTTTTATGGAAAAAGATGTTGCAGTGATCGGCGTCGGTCAAAGCTCTTTCGTGAGGGGCTACGAGGGCTCAATCCGCGAGCTTGCTTTCGAGGCCTTCAGGGAGGCCATGCAGGATGCGGGCATCACGCAGAAGGATGTGGATGCCTCCATTTTCTGCTCGGCCCCCGAGTATGACAAACAGAGGTCCCCGGCCGGGGTGCTCGCGGAATATCTCGGCCTCGTTCCGCAGCCGACCTTCTATGTCGAGACCGTCTGCTCGTCGAGCAGCACGGGCGTGAAGGTGGCATACGGCCTCGTCAAATCGGGTCTCCACGACGTGGTATGCGTCCTCGGCTTTCAGAAGATGTCGGAGATCACATCCGCGGAATCCCAGGAAAGGATGGGCCGCGGCGCGGATATCCAGTGGGAGGCCCCATTCGGCACCATGATGCCCGCGTACTACGCCCTGTACGCCCAGGCGTACCTGGCAAGGAATGGTCTTACCCACGATGACCTTCGCGATGTGCGGCTGAAATCCGCCACCTATGGGACGACCAATGAGAGGGCCGTCTACCGGAAGGGCGTCAAGGCGGCCGATTTCGATCCCAATAATCCCGATGCGAAAATGGCGGGTCCCGTTGCGTGGCCTTTGCGGGTGGGCGATTGCTGCGCGAACGCCGACGGGAGTTCCTGCATAATCGTCGCGAACAAGGAGAAGGCCAAGGCCTTTTCCAAGAAGCCCGTCTGGATCCTGGGCATCGGCGCGGCCTCTGAAGCGGTCAACATGGCGGCGAGACCAGATTTCACCAAGGGTCTGAGCGTCGGATACGGGGCGGCCCAACAGGCCTATAAGATGGCCGGCATCACCGCCAAGGACGTGAAGGTGGCCGAGGTGCACGACTGCTTTACCATTGCCGAGATCATGGCCTATGAAGGCCTGGGATTCGCGCCCATGGGTGAAGGTAAACAGTTGATCCGCGAGAAGGCGACGTACAAGGAGGGGAGAATCCCGGTGAACGTCGATGGCGGTCTTCTCTCAAAGGGACATCCCATCGGTGCGACGGGTGGATCGCAGATGCGGACGATCGTCCTTCAGCTCCGTGGCGAGGCAGGCCCCATGCAGGTACCCGGCGATCCGGGGATCGGCCTTGTTCATAACGTCGGCGGCGTAGGTCTCTACGGCAATGTTACAATATTCGGGAGGTGACATATGGGTTTCGAAAAATTCGGAAGAAAAAGTTTCACCGCTTTGACAAAAACCGGAAAGTTCGTCGATTTTTTGGCCGAGGGCAAGATTGAGGGCACGGTCTGTAAGAAGTGCGGCGCCAAGTTCTTCCCGCCAAGGGCGGATTGCTCGACTTGCCTCTCGAAAGAACTGGACTGGTTCGACATGCCGAAGAAAGGCACGCTCGAAACCTTCACGACCGCCTACTACGCCCCCTTCGGCTTCGAAGCCGACCCGCCCTATACCATGGGGGTAGTCGATTTCGACGGCGGCCTCAAGCTCTTCGCCCGCCTCTCGAAGGAGATCAAGCCCGAGGACGTGAAAGTGGGGATGGATGTCACGATCCGGACCCTCAAGTACGATGACGGCCAGCTTTCCTTTGAGATCATAAAGGCCTGACGAGCCTCCACGGAAGGGAAGCCATACAAGGACGACAAAGGGGGACTTGCGCGCAAGTCCCCCTTTTTTTGTTGCGGATTCACACCGAATCGCGAGGATTTTCTCGCCTCCGCTCCATCCTTTTTATGAAGGGGTGGCTCCGGGGCACCCGCTTGCGGGTCGTGCCAAGCTCACGGAGGGGGCGACGCGAGCCCAACTATGGCCTTTTCTCGCCTTCGGCCCTTCTTCTTTATGAGGGGGTGGCTCCGCGAGCTTCGCTCGTGGAGGGGGCGACGCGAGCCCCAGTAATTGACGTATTATCCGGGTCGGATCAGGGGAAACAGCCGAGCTGGCACGAGATGATCTTGATCTTCAGCTCGTTGAAAAGGTCGCCCAGCTCTTTCGTCGAAATCTCCGCCTCCCGTGCGAGGGCGAAGGCCGTCGCGCACGATATCCTGCCGTCCTTGCTCGCGGATTTGACCTTCTCTATAAGCTGTTCTTTTTCCATGGCGCTCTTTTTGGGGTGAGTGAAGGGGTTCGAACCCTCGACACCCGGGTCCACAGCCCGGTGCTCTACCACTGAGCTACACTCACCGTCGTTCTCACTTTTTAGCACACCTATCGTCAAAAGTCAATTCGCGCCGGGACCCGTCAGCTATGATAGAGGAGCATTACCTCCGCGGGGTGGGGGTTCACGTAGAACTGGTCCTCCAGATAGGACACCTTATATTTCCGCGCGTAGTGATGCACCCGGGCAAGGGGCACCCCGAGAGGCACGAGGCCGGCCCTGAAGGCGGCGAGCTTTTCTTCCATCTCCCTCAATTCATCCGCGGTGCATCTCTTCTTGAAATACCCCATGATGTGGCTCAGCACGAACACATGCTTGCTCACGGTGGCGCGCCGGGTCAGACCGCCAAGCAGGAGGCGTCGATACCGGAGAAAGAGGTCTTTTGGCGCGTACGCCGCCGATGCGGCGACAAGCCTGCCCATCTCACGGTAATGGCTCCGGCTGCGAGAGAGCATCAGAAGTTTGTGCCGCGTATGGAAATCGGTGAGCCTTGGCCGATCCATCCCCGTCTCGACGAGGTCCCTCCATCTCTTCAAGGTGAACATCCGCCCGATGAAGTCCTCCCGGATGTCCGGGTCGCGCAGGCGCCCCTCGTCCTCAGCGGGCAGAAGGGGGAAGCGCTCGTGAAAGAGGCGCGCAAAGACGCCCCTCCCCTTTGTGCCCCTCCGTGGCCCGTGGATCGCCGCCACCGGTCCGCAGCTGGGTGACCGGCTCTTGAAAATGAAACCCCAGAGATCCTCCTTTTCGAGCCTGTCGAGGACGGCGGGTAGGGCCTGCTCCACAAGCGGCGTCATATCCCGTCCCGTCCTCACCGTAACAAGCCTCACATCCCCGCCGGTCGCGTCAAGGCGCATGGCCTCCCGCGGGACGCCGAGTCCGGCCTCAACCTCCGGACAGACGGGCACGAACCGCACATACCGGCCCAGGGTCTCCACGAGGAAGGGGTCCAGCTTGTGACGGCCGTCATAACGCGTCTTCTCGCCTGTGAGACAGGCGCTGATACCAAGTCTCACTACTCTCCTTGCCCGTTCCATGTCGTGACAAACCCCATTGTGTCACTATTTCGGCAAAAGGCAAGAAAATTCTTGGCAATGACGTGGCGGGCGTCGCTCCTTCCCCCGATTGACAGGATTCCTCTCATTTTTGAAATGGTATTAGGCGCCGGCCCGTGATACCGGGTTGCTTATTAACCGTCTCATAATTGTCTGTACGCCGTCATTCCGGCCGGGGCACCCTCTGGGTCGCCCGAAATCCAGGACTTTTCTGGATGCCGCGACCCGCGAGCGGGTACCCCGGTCCGGCATGACGAAACTATTATGAGACGGTTAATATCTTCGACGCCACCCACGCCTTCGGCGCGCGAGGATTTTTTCGTCTTCGGTCTTTCCTTTTTATGAGGGGGAGGCTCCCGGCCGTGCGCGAAGCGGGTCGTGGCTGCGCCGATGAAGGTGGCGCTAAGCCCCACTAATTGGGGGCGACCCGGTATCAGCGCACCGCGGCAAGCTTTCTGTCCTGATAGATGCCCTTCAGCTTCAGTCCGAGCTGGAGTCGCCCCGACACGTTGAATTTCTTGAAAAGCCTGTTGCAGTGCGACTTGACCGTGGCCTCCGTGATCTTGAGCTCCCGGGCGATCTCCTTGTTGCAATAACCCCTCAGGATGAGGCCCGCTATCTCCGATTCCTGTCTCGTAACGCTCTTCCTCACGAACATTGCCTGGGTAAGGATATTCTTGATGGTCAGGTGGCCCAGCCACAGTTCCCCTGAGGCAACCACCTTTACGGCCTTTTTGAGGAGCTCCCCATTCGCCTCCGGCGAAAGGATTCCCGCCATCACGCCTTTTGAGATCAGCTCTATTATCTCCCCGTCGATCACGGACGGTTCATTCCTGCTCTCTACCATGATGAATTTGCCGTTAAAGCCGTTTTCGGTCAAAATCTGACGGGGGACGCCGAAGAGGGTCTGCTGATCGATGAGAACGACATCGCTTTGAAGATCGGCCAGGTCGCCGAATTCCGTCAAATGGTCCGGATCGCCGACGATCGCTATGTCCGGATCCCCCTCGACCAGCTTCCGCACGCCTTCGCAAAAAAGACGGCTGCTCGACACGATTGCAAGCTTGATTACCATGATGCCCCGCCTCCCTTTTTTATAAACCTCCCTAACCTTTCCCAGTGTTTAAAAGAAGAAAGCCACACGAGATGTGTAACTATTTGATCATGCGCTACGAACTGCCCCGGCAGGGGACCCTGGAGCATACGGCCACCATCATCAGAAAGGACCCTGATGGCTACGCCCTATCCTTTCACGATATCGATCAGACCATGAAACTCAAGCTGTGGCAGTACGTTGCCGACAATCTGGTTCTCGACGGCGCCTGCCCTTTCCGCGGGCAGCGCTACGCAATCCTCCCTGATCTATGCAGGAACTGCGGCTGGGACCTCGTCTTCGATAAACAAGGCTACTTTGATTACCATGAGAAAATGGTGACAGTCAAGAGGCTGGAAGAGAGGGTGAAGGACTTGAGGCTGGATCAGCTGCAGAAGCTGGTCAACTTTGTGGACGTCGATGTGCTCAAGGTGAAAGGCAGTGAGGAGATGCAGGAATTCGTGGGCGCAAGCCCGCAAATGCTCCAGATATTTTCGAAAATAAGGAAGGTGGCAAAGACCGGGCTGTCCGTGTTGATCCTGGGCGAGAGCGGAACAGGCAAGGAACTGACGGCCCTCGCCATCCACGAGAGGAGCGCGAGGCAAAACAAGGCCTTTGTCAAGATCAACTGCGCCGACATACCCGAAAACCTCCTCGAGGCGGAGCTTTTCGGCCATGAGAAAGGCTCCTTTACCGGCGCCTATGCGAGCAGGAAGGGGAAGATGGAAGCTGCCGATGGAGGGACCGTCTTTCTCGACGAGATAGGCGAAATGCCGATGAACCTCCAGGCCAAGCTGCTGCGATTCCTTCAGGACCGCATTGTGGAGCGCGTCGGCGCAACGAGCGGCAGGAAGGTGAACGTCCGGGTCATAGCGGCCACGAACTGCGACCTCAGCCTTGCCATACAGGAGGGCCGGAGGAATGACCTCTACTACCGGCTGGATGAATTCACGATCGACCTTCCCCCTCTCAGGGCGCGGAGAGAAGACATTCTGCTCCTGGCCAAATTTTTCCTGAACAAGTTTTCCCGGGACATGGGTTTGACGAAGGCCTTCACGAAAAAGGCCCTCGAGACGATGGAGGCCTATGAATGGCCGGGCAACGTGAGGGAGCTGATAAACAAAATCCGCCGCGCCATAGTCATGTCGGACGCCGGGACCATCGGCGCCGCCGAACTCGGGCTCGACGGTCCCAGAAGCCTCTAAGCCTCGGGCGTCGTCCCCCTGAAGGAAGAGGTAAACCAGATCGAGGCGCGGAAGGTGAAGGAGATCCTTCTCCTCTGCGGCAACAATATCTCGAAGGCGGCGAAGCCCCTGAAGGTAAGCAGGCCAAGCCTCTATAGCCGCATCAGGAAGTACAATATCGATACATCGTCCAGCCGCGCACAGACCCATTTCCTTTCGGGCAAATAGGATGTCCCTTCATGCGAGGCGGCGCACCAGGTGCAGGGCGTCCCGGAGACCCACCTGCATTCCCATTCTTCTCGAATTCCTTCTCAGCACCCACGCACTCCCAAGGCCCGGCTTCCCACCCTTCCTCAGCCTGTCGAGTACGGCCCGCTCACTTTTCATCCAACGGAACTCGTTCAATATAGCCCGGGTGTATCCCCCGGGATCACTCCACCATTTCATGAGCAACCGGGCGCTCCTCATGCCCGGCACGATCCCATCCCCCGCGAGAGGCGCCACGCAGCCGATCGCTTCGCCCACGCCCCAGACCTCAGACCCCTCTGCGGCGACGACAAAGGGCAGCGAGGCATCGGGGGAGGCGAGGCGAATGTCACCCCTGCAGCCGCACATGACCTCCCTTTGGTCGCGGTTGCCCCCTATCCAGCCGAGGGCCCTCAATCTCTCTCCGGCATCCGACATGAGACTGCCGCAGCCGATGTGGTACTCGTTATTGGACAGGGGGAAACACCAGGCATAGCCTACCCCCCCCAGGGATATCCGGCTTTCGAGCGTCTCATCGGTCCTTATTCTGAATTGTACGCAGGACAGGATAAGATCATCGGAGATCGGCGGAAGTAGCGCCCGCGAGACACCTGTTGCGTCGATGACCCTGTCGTATGATCCCGCCTCGGGTCGTGACGGGCTTATTCCGGCGCCACCCAGCAAATCCTCGATGAGTCTCCGTTTGTCGAAGGTCATCAGGTCCGCCCCGATCCTCAACCCGTCAACGGACACATAATCGGGACGGCTGAGCGCGTAAGCCGATGCATCGAGGCCCGCGCCCTTGACCAGCTCCGAAAAGCCCAAGGACGTTCCCCAGGCGCACGGACTTATGCCGCATCTCGTGCCGGGGTCGATGCCGAAGACGTCCACCTCGTGGCGCCCCGTCCCCTTGAGCAGCCTGTAAAGGTACGCACCCGTCAAGCCTGCGCCAAGGATCGCGATCTTCAGCTGTCTTCCCTTCATAAGATCGGTTGCTTGAGACCTCTCGTGCTGGGTCCCCTATCCGGCCGGATGATGCGGAAGAATCCCGGAGGCGATGCCCCCATCCGCGCGAGCGTGCCTTCCCACCCTCCCGGGCGTCCGCCCTTTCCCTCTATGGTAACAGAAACATGGCGCGCCGTCGAGGAGATTTTTCGCCCACCAATGCCGCGGGAAACGGCGTGGACAACGCAAAGGGCGGCAAGGAGCGGGCACTATTGGAAAAGGCCCGCGGAATCGGCGTATAATAGAAGCGATGTGAAGGATGAAGGCGATTTCGCCCGACGACTGCGGACCCATCCGACAAGGGACGAAGGGCATCACCCACAGGAGGCAACCTATGAAAGTGGTCGCATTCAATGGCAGCGCGCGGAAGGACGGAAATACCGCCCTCCTTGTACGTCACGTATTCGAGGAGTTGGAGAAAGAGGGGATCGCGACGGAACTCGTGCAGCTCGCCGGCAAAAAGATCAGAGGATGCATGGCGTGCCACAAGTGCTTTGACAGTAAAACCGAAAAGTGCGCGGTTGACAACGACGCGCTCAACAGGTACCTTGACAAGATGAAGGGCGCAGACGGCATTATCCTCGCCTCCCCGACCTATTTTACGGACGTCACGCCCGAGATAAAGGCGCTCATCGACCGGGCCGGGATGGTCGCCTTGGCCAAGGGTGGTATCCTCAAGAGGAAGGTAGGGGCGGCCGTAGTCGCCGTGCGACGCGCCGGGGCCATGCACGCCTTCGACTCCCTCAACCATTTTTTCACGATCAGCCAGATGATCGTGCCGGGTTCGAGCTACTGGAACATCGGCATCGGCCGGGAGATCGGCGACGTCGAGAACGACGTGGAAGGCATTGCGACCATGAAGGTACTGGGCGAGAACATGGCGTGGCTCCTCAAGAAACTGCATGGGGAATAGGGCTTTTCGAGCCCCATGACGGGTGGGGCCCTCCGGCGCCCGAAGCCTGCACTCTGGAAATAGCGCATCGGCTGGGATAGCCGCCTCTTTTCCAGACACGACCACACACCGAGGGGGGGGTCTGTCGCCGGGAGCGGCGCATCGACTCTCCGCTTCCGTCCGCCTCCCCATCGCCCGGCCGCCCGTCAAGGGGCGCCCCCCGAGGATGCGGAAAGTAATGGCGGTAACGGAAGCGGCGTCCTTCCATACTATTGCGGCTTCTGAACGTCGTCGAATACCTCCTGTATGGCGACCTCGATTTCCTTTATCAGTTTTTGAACCTTTTCCGCGATCTCCGCATCAAACTGTATCACCGTGCCGCAGCCGTAACACGAATGCAATTTTCCGGGAATGTAGTTTTTCAGATTGAGCATGAATTCCTTCTTGCACTTCGCGCATCTTGGCCGAATCTCAACTATGAGGCCCTCTATCGGCGTCCTGAAATGTGATCTGAACATGTGACCCCCTTTGACGTCGCTGATCCATTATTCTCCCCTGCCCATCGCACCAAAGTCAAGTTTATTGCTGGCAGGCGTTTTTCCCGGTCGGGGAAGGCGGATAGCCTTCCAGGCAAGAGAAGAAAGGTAAAAAAAGCGGGGAATCGGCGATCCCCTATTGGAAATCCCTCTGGCGTAAGCGCTTTCTGCTTTTGGCCTTTGCAGAGGGAGTCTGGAGGGAGATCAGGGGCGTATGAGCGGCCAATTTCGCCTCCTGGGGCCCGAGCCGGACGGCAACAACTCGCGGATCATAGTTCGCTATAGTGACCGACAAGTGATATTTTCACCGACACAATTTACAACAACGCTGCAATATAGTAACATTTATCGGGTTATATTTGTAGTCCCTGGCGCTGTATCGAAAGGTTTATGATCGTTATGAAAAACGACCATGGCAAGGGGGAATATCAAATGCAGAAAAAACCCGAGTTCTCGATAGAAGAAGTTGCCTCGTATCTCACCGGTCGCCTCGTGAGGGCGCAACGGCAGAGCGGCCGCTATGCCGGGCTGTCGGGGCCCGGGGCGGAATCAGCCCGCCCGGGCGCCCGCTCCCGCAAGGCCCCGGCCGATGCCGCACAGGACGGCGACACAATGGATATGCTTGCCGGGATGGTCCTGGAGAAACAGGACCTTATCAGGCAGATCATCGCCGACGAGCGGCTGCTCGGCCGAAAAGAACAATCGATGAGCCAGGACGCGATGCTCGCGGCGCTCGTTGAGCCGAAAGGAGCGAAGAGGCTCAACGTCAGGGGCCTCGTGCGTCTTATCGGCCGGACTCAAGGGGTCGAAAGCTCCGTCGAGGAAGCGCGAAAGCGGCTTGACGAGATTGACGGGGCTATTGGCAAGCTGGCCGGAGACCCGGAGGTCCTCTCCCGGTACCGAAAGAGGATGGAGCAAAAAATCGCCGTCATACGCTCGGCCAGAGACGCGGATGGCCTTCAGAGGCTCATCGAAAAGTGCGATCTTGCCCGGCTACAGCTCGTCGCCCACAGGAACAGCGCCGATCTGACGTTGAGCAAGGCAGACGTTGAGACCTTGCGGAAGTACGACGACGCCTGCGGAGAGCGCGCGCGGGAAAATCGAACAGCTCATGGGCCGCGAGGAGGTCTACTACGAGGCAAAAAGGCGGACCCTTCTCGAATACCGCAGGCAGCTCATGACCGGCGGCTTCGTCAGGACGGAGAGTGTGAAAAGCCAGATCATGCGCGTCCTCAGTCACGTGCATCTCGGCATCCCCGTTTTCCTCAGGGGGCACCTGGGCGTGGGCAAGACCGAGATGGCCCTCCACGTCTCGCGCGCCTACCTGGGCGTGGAACCCGAGTTCATCTCCGGCTCCGAAGAAGCGACCAAGTACGACATTTACGGCAGGACGCAGATAGGGGTGGGCAGCGACGAAGAGCGGTTGGCTGAATTCAGGAAGAGGATGGAGGAATATCGGCGTCTCCATCCCGATGCGGCTGGCGAGGAACTGCGTGAGGTCGAGCGCCGGTACTACCAGGCCATCGTCGTCCAGGGACAGGCGACGAGCTTCTTCCAGTACGGCCCCCTTGTGCAGGCGATGAGACAGGGCAAGCCGCTCATCATCGACGAGATGGACGGCATCCCCCATTCCATACTCATGCGGATCAACCACGTCCTAACGAGAAGGGCGGGAGACAGCATTAAGGTGCAGGAGAGCGGCGGAGAAGAGATCGCCGTCGAGAAAGGCTTCTGCGTCCTCGCGACGGGCAACGTCAAATCGGCCCGGTACAAGCGCGAGGAGCTCGATGCGGCCTTTCTCTCCCGCTGGTGGTCGGAAGACGTCAGGTATCCGCCCCCGAACGAGACCCACGAAATCCTCCTCGCCGCGCTGATCGACAGAAGGGGCGCGCTCCAGGTGAACGACCCCGGCAGCCTCGACGATCTCAAACGGCTGACGGAAGCGGCCGCCGAGATCCAACGGATTTTTACGGGCGACCGGATCGATTACCTCGGGGAGGGGGCGGACGCGGCCAGGGGCACGCCGGCGGGACTGAAGAAAACGGTCCTCTCGCTGCGCAACCTGTGGAACATCATAAGACCCTGGAAGGCGCACAATTACGACAAGCCCATCGACGAGTACATCCTGGACGAGTTTATCAGGCCCGCCGTGGCGGAAGATCAGGTCTACCTCATCCAGCTCTTCTGCCGGTTCCGCTTTTTCAAGGACTGGACGCTCCGCCAATTCGATATGCCGGGCCTCACGGAGGCGAAATTGCTCGCTTTCCAGGGAAAACAGGCAGCCTGACGCAGGAGGAGCGGTCATGTCGCACAGGACTTCGGGGATATCCTCGCGCCGCATCGTCGATGCCCTCTACGGCCCGCCGGGCGCCGACAAGGGTGGAAAAGACATAGGCGCCTTCCGGAAAAAGGCCATCCCCAAGCCCGCTGCCTTCATTACGCCCACCAACGCATGCGACGACAGCGAATACCGCATAGACCTATCCCGCTTCGACGTGGTGAACGACCCGAGGGACATAGACGGGCGCATTGCCTTCCGGGCCGTCGCCGGCGGAAAGGAGTTCGTCGTGAACGAGAAGGGAGAAAAGGTCGGCGGCGAGTTTGATGCCGTGAGCAACCCGAAAGTCCTGGGCGGCCGGATCGCCTTCCGCGTGAAGCACGGGGAAAAGTCGTTCATCCTGAACGGCAAGGGGGAACGCGTCGGCGGAAGGTTCGACGAGACGGGTCTTCCCCGGCAGGCCGGCGGCAGGATCGCGTTCTGGGCTCGGATGGGCAGGAGCTATTTCATCGTCGACGAGAAACAGGGAAGGAGAGGCGGCGAGTACGAAGCAGTGGGAGAACCCCAGGACATAGGCGGTAGGATCGTCTTCCGCGCGGCGAGCAAGGGCAAGGCTTTCATCGTCGGAGGGGGCGAGAAGACGGCAGGCGTTTACGACGCGGTCGGCGACCCGCAGGACGTAGGCGGCCGCGTCGTCTTTACGGCGGCGGCGGGCGGCAGGCATTTCGTCGTCAGTGGGAAAGGAGAGAAGGTAGGCGGCGAGTACGACTACGTGTCCACGCCCCGGTCAATCGGTGGCCGCATCGCCTTCTGGGCGCGCCAGGGCTCGCGTTGCTTCATCGTTACGGAGGAGGGGCGCCTGTCGGCGGCGAGTACGACGGGGTGGGCGACCCGCAGGACATAGGGGGCCGCATGGCCTTCCGCGCCGAGAACCGGATGAAGTGGTTCGTGGTCAACGAAAAGGGGCAGAGGATAGGCGGCCTTTACGACTCCGTGCGCGACCCGAGAAGCGTCGACGGCAGGATCGCCTTCTGGGCGATGCTCGCGCACCGGTACTTCATTATCGACGAGGACGGGCGGAGAGTGGGCGGCGAGTACGACATAGTGAGCAGTCCCAGGTCCATAGGCCACCAGATCGTCTTCAAGGCGGTCGACCGGTTCAGACAGTTCATCGTGAGCGAGAAGGAGGAGCGGATGGGCGGCGACTACGCCTATGTGAGCACGCCCCGCGACATCCATCGGAAGGTCTTCTTCTGGGCCCGGAACGGGGAAAAGTTTTTCGTCGCCAACGGGGCGGGCAAGCGAACGCGACGCGAGTATGACGCGATCTACCTTCTGAAGGCCCTCTCCGGGGGCCGGGCGTACGTCGTCGCCAGGAAGAATAATTTCTACGCAAAAGAGACGTTCACTATCGACAGGGATATGGTGAGTCCCATCGGGGTCGGGTGATGAAGGAAAAAGTGGTCGACGCAAGGGGCCTCGGGGAAGGCGAGCGGTTCTTTGAGGAGAACAAGCAGGCCATCAGCGACTACGCGGAATCCGCGGGCCTCGTTTTCATGGCCGGCGAGCGCTGGTCGATGGATGCGTCCACCGGGCGGGGCACGTACGACCCAGGCTTTTTTGCGCGCCGCGGCTTTACCGCAGCCGAGACCATGTGGGCTGTCTGCCACGAGATCGAGCACTTCAGGGACTGGCGCAGGGACCCGGACGGCTACGCCTTGCTTTATGAAAGGATGGGCAGGGGCAAGCGCAGGCTCGACCTCCTCTACCACCAGATCAACGACATCCTGGTAAACACGGAGGTGGACAGGAGATTCCCCGCCCACCGGGAGACGCGCGACTATCTCTACCGGTACAAGCTCATGCCCCAGGCGGACTATACGAGAAGACCGCGCCACCTCCAGTTCGTCGATGCCATCCTGCGGGAAAGGATGCTGCCGGACGAAGAAGCAGAGGTCATCCCTGAAGTGCGGGCCGAGCTGGATAGGCTGAAGGACATAGACGGCGAGGGGACCGACCTGGTCGGGCTAGTCTCCGAGCCGTCCGCCAAAGCGGCGGACCGCTTCGATCTCGTGAAGGACTACATCGAGCCCGTCTACGAAAGGTTCTTTTACGAGGACGTGGAAGAACGGAAAAGACAGGAGCGGAAGAAAGGGGACGTCCCCGATGGAGACGCGGCCGAGTTCAGCATTGAAGGGGGCAAGACAGGCACGGGCAAGGCCGGGATGGAGGAGGTCGACCCCCTTGAGGCGGAGGGCTATTTCGCGCAAGAATACGATAAATCCGAGCAGAGGCTCCCCCAGGCCTTTTCAGCCAGTGAGATCAAGGAGGCGATCGCGCGCGAGATAGAGCGCCGCAAACAGGAGGATAAATCGCCCGACGAGATAGCCAGGCAGCAGTTCAGGGCGCTCCACGGCGTCTCCGTCGAAGAAGTGGAGGATTACGCGGACCGGTACGCGAAGGTGAAAGACCAGATCCTGCCGCTGCGCGCCGTCTTCGAGCGCGTGATCGCCACGAGGAAGGAGGTAAGGCGGCGTCTCAGGGAGCGCACGGACCAGGGCGTGATCATCGACCCTTCGCTTATCGCCCAGGCGTACATCGACAGCCGCAGCGGCATTGTCGACTCCCGCACCCAACTCGGCATCAGGGGGGAGGAGCGGGACGAGAACAAGCCTCTCGATTTCGAGTTCACCCTCATCTGCGACGTCTCAGGCTCCATGAACGAGAACGCACCCGGCGGCAAGAGCTACGAGCAACGGCTTTGCGCCATCCTCATCACGGAAGCCCTCGACGAGTTCGAAAAAAGCCTGCATGCCCAGAGGCGGGAATCACTGGTCGACCTGAGGGTTTTCACGGAGGTGCGAGGCTTCGGCGCACACGACGAGGAGCTGAAAGCCGTGAGCAACGTCATCGACTATCGGACCCGCGTTGCCGTTGCCCGCCGCCTGGAAGCGTACACGGGAAGGCGGACGGAAGATTACAAGCCCCTCGCGGGCATCGCGGCCAGGATGGATAACACAGCCATCGCGAGGACCGAAGGCAGGGACCTGAAGAAGACGGTCGTCCTCATCACGGACGGCGGCAGCGACGAACCGGCCTTGACGAAAGAGGCAAAGGCGAGGCTCGACCTGCTCGGCGTCGTCGTCAAGGCGATCCAGATAGGCGAGCCGAGCGCGGAGGACGTCGAGAAGTTCAAGTACGTCTGGGGGGACGACGGACTGCCGTGCAAGGACGTTTCCCGGTTGACGTCCACCATGGAAAAGCTCCTCGAAGCGCTCCTGGAAGACCTGTGAAGCCGCTTGCATTGTACGAGTTTTGCCATATGAAGCGGGCACGCAAGTATCCGTTCTCTTGAGAATTGCCGAGCAACCTTGCGCCGGGGCGCCCTAATCTGGAAAAGAAAACATGCATCGATGACACCCCGGCTCACAACCGGGCTTCCGGGGGTCTCGTTCCAGACAGCCAAGAACAGATGTGGACCTGACCCCGCTTGCTGTTCTTTACAACGTGGGCGAAGAAGGCCTGGGAGAAGTGCCGCACCGATTCATGGCCCCCAACTCCCGCGTTAACCTTCCTCGTCGCGCTCATGCTCTTCGCGCCGTATGCCGCAACGGTGGTGGCCGTGAGGGAGGGAATGGCAAACTGGAGGCGGCTCGTCTCCGCCTCCCTCTTCATGCCCGCGGCGTCATTCCTCGGACAAAGGCTGCGTGCCGCATCGCCCTGTCCTTGGGGCTCGGCTATCCCCGTCGGCTCCGCTGCCTTTTCGGCAACATCCCTGCGCCACGCGCTCGCTCCTGTAGTTCGTAGCGTAAATGCCCGCACAGACGAGCGAGAGGCCTACGACAAGACCCGCGGTCATCTGCTCGCCCAGGAATATGCAGCTTGCCGCCGCGCCAAAGACGGGCATCAGAAACGTGAAGACGGCCAGCTTCGATATGGGATAGGCGTGTATTAACTCGAACCACATGAGGTAGGACGCGAAGGCGACGACTATCGACGAGTAGAGGACGCCGACGACTATGGCGGGTGTGACGCCGATGATCCACCTGGGTTCGAGGGCGAGGGCGAAGACGAGGATGACCGGTACCGAGAAGACGAGCTGGTAGAGGAAAGTATGGATGGGGTGCACCCTTTCCGCGAGGTACTTCTTTATGTAGACGGTCGTGGCGCCCCAGAAGAAGGCCCCGGCTATGGCGATCACGTCTCCCAGGAGCATTGCGGGCGTCCATGTATGCGGCTTCCCCTGGAGCACCAGATACGCGCCGAGGAATGCTAATACAAGTCCCGCGATCTGCCAAAGGCTCATCCTCTCCTTTACGACAAAGTAGGCGCCTATGGCGACCACGAATGGGGACAGGTTCATGAATATCACGCTACGGGCGGCGTCCGTGTACATGAGACTGATATAGACGCAGATGAACTCGAGGCCGAACAGCAGCCCGACGACAAAGCCGTGGAAGAGGCGTATATCGCGGTGAAAAAGGGGCTGCTTTATGAAGAGGCAGTAGCCGATGCCGAAGATGGAGGCGATCACGGACCTGAGGAGCGAGTTAAAGATCGGGGACAGCCCCCGGTTAGTAACCTTGATGACCGGGTAATTGACTCCCCAAAGCAGCGTAAGGCAGGCGAGGATCAAGAATCCAACTACGTCGATGTGATCCCTTCTCTTCATCGGCGTCCCCCTCATTTATTTTGATATGAGAGGCCACATCCGTCCAAAATAACTTTTCAGAGGACGCCCCGAACAGGTAGAATTTGAATTGCTTGGACCCAAATAAAACCTTAGGGGGCGCCCATGAATCAGTTTAGCAGCGTATTCGGTCAGAT
>JBEKJU010000005.1:0-31177 GCA_050011095.1 Syntrophorhabdales bacterium | reverse complement strand
GCACCCCGCGGGGGTGGGAGAGTCGGACAATGCGAAGATCGTCAGGGCAGCCAGGAGGAATCCGGTAAGGTAGCTGCCGGAGTTCCCGAGGAAGATCGACGCGGGGTGGAAGTTGTAGGGCAAAAACCCGATAAAGGCGGCAAAGATCGTTGAGGCAAGGACGAAAACCGGCGCGTCTCCCCTGGCATAGGAGAGGACGGCGAAGGCGCCCGCGCAGATGGCCGTCACCCCCGTAGCGAGGCCGTCCATGCCGTCAAGGAGGTTGAAGGCGTTCATCGCGCCTACCACTATGAGCATTCCGAGCACCGAGTTAAGGAGGCCGGACGCGAAGAGATCCGGCCGGAGGCCCCCCAGTCCGACCCCGGCCCCGAGGGCCGCCTGCAGGAAAAGCCGGGTCAGGGGCTTCACATCCTTGAGATCGTCCGCAAGGCCGAGCATCACTGAGAGAAGTGATCCCGTCGCCAGGACACATATCTTCCACTCCAGCCCCTCCCATCCGCGCAGGGAGAGGAGGATCGCCGGAAGGACCGAGGAGGCGAGCACAAGACCGCCTGCATTCGGTATGGGGTGGCGGTGGATCTTCAGGGCCATCCCATCGGGGACATCGACGAGGCGCGTCCTCCTTGCGAAGACGATGGTCACCGGGGTCAGCACAAGGGACAAGAGGAAGGCGACGAGGGGCGGCGTAAGGCTCAAGGGTGTCCTCCTTTCCTCAGTTCATAAGGATGCTCTGGATGTCGTGGGGCGTGTACTCCGGCACGATCTCCTGGAGTTTCTGTTTTATCCCCTTGGCGTCCATCGCGAGGGCGGCCCCGTTCAGCTCCTCCAGCTTCCCGCGGAGCCAGTTCCTGAAGTCGGCCCTCGACTGGAATCCGTTGTGGCTGGCCCCGTTTCTGAGGACCAGGATCTTGTCGTGGCTCGTGGGCGACAGGTTCTCGTCCTCCGTTATAAGCCTCTCGTGGAGTTTCTCTCCTTCCCTGAGGCCGGTGAATACGATCTCGATATCCCTCCCCGGTTCCTTGCCCGAAAGCCGTATGAGGTCCGTCGCAAGATCGACGATCTTCACGGGCGTTCCCATGTCCAGGACGAAGATCTCGCCCCCCTTGCCGAGAGAAGCGGCCTGGAGGATCAACTGGGCGGCCTCGGGAATGGTCATGAAGTAGCGGGTCACCTCCGGCTCCGTCACTGTCACGGGGCCTCCATACTCGATCTGCTTCCTGAAAAGGGGGATGACCGACCCTGAAGAACCGACGACGTTCCCGAACCTGACGGCCATGAACCGGGAGCCCGGGCCGCCGAGGCTGTGGACCATCATTTCCGTGACGCGCTTCGTGGCGCCCATGACGTTGTTGGGCTGCACCGCCTTGTCGGTTGAGACGAGGACGCATTGCTGAACTCCGTGCTCCACTGCAAGGTCGGTGAGCACCTGGCTCGCCATGACGTTGTTGAAGATGGCCTCCCAGGGGTTGATCTCGACCATGGGCACGTGTTTGCAGGCAGCTGCGTGGAAGACGACCTCGGGAAGGTATCTGCGGAAGACGCTTTCGGTCAGCGCGCGATTCTGAACCCTGCCAAGCACAGGAAATATGGTCGGAAAGTGCATCTCGTTTTTCAGCTGCATCTGGATCTTGAAGAGGTTTTCCTCGGAGCTGTCCATGAGGATGATCTCCCGCGGCTCGAACCTGACAATCTGGCGGCATAATTCCGAGCCTATCGAGCCCCCTGCCCCGGTCACGAGGACCGTCTTTTTACCCAGGTAGTCCCTGATGCCGTTCATGTCCAGTTTGACAGGGGGACGCCCGATCAGGTCGACGAAATCGACATCCCGCAGGGCGCCGACATTCGCCCTCCCGTCCATGATGTCCGCGATGGTGGGGAGCGTCTTGTGGGTGACCCCGCACTCCTTGCACATGTTGACTATCCGCCGCATCTGGCTGCCCGTCGCCGAGGGTATCGCGAGAATGATCTCTTCCACGCGAAGGCGTTTTACGACCTCCGGGATCCTCGTCGAATCCCCGAGCACCTTGACGCCGTGAATGGCGGAGCCGATCTTCTTCGGGTCGTCATCGATGAGCCCCACCGGCTTGTAGTGGAGGGAGGGCGTCCCGATTATCTGCTGGAGAATGGACTCGCCCGCGGAGCCGGCCCCGACGATCATGATCCTCTTGCCTCCCGGATCGTGGGCACGCTTTATCTCCTTGAGGAAGGGGATAAAGAGTCTGGAGCCACCTACAAGGGCGACCAGGCAAAGGGCGTCGATGAGGAAGATGCTCCTCGGATAACCGTCGTACTGGTTCATGAAATAGAAGGTGAGGATGAGGAGGACCGAACTGACCAGGACCGATTTGACGACCTGAAAGAGATCGATGACGCTCGCGAACCTCCAGAACCCCCTATAGAGCCCGAAGTACCAGAAGGTCGCGAAACGGACCGTTATGACCAATGGCAGGGTGTGGAACACCATTGCCAGATATCCGGGAGGGATGCCCATCTCGAACCGAATGGCAAAGGCCGCAAAGTACGAGAGGCATATCAGCGCCATATCGGAGGCCATGACCATTGTTCGCCTGAAGTCCGTGAAGGCGTTCGGGAATATCTGCGGATGCGCGAGTATTGCCATAACAAACTCCCTTTGATGAGAAACGTGTTGAATCTTTTCGTGTTTCCTTGGCGGCTCTCGCGAGCAGCCGGCGACTCACGTGGACAGGCTACCGCCGTTTATCCCGAGCCGCTTTCCGGCCAGGGAACCACGAGCATGGCCTTTCAGTTGTGGCGGGGGAAATTATGAACTGACATGACGAACGATTATGAGGGGCGCCCCGGGAATTGGTCGAACCCGTTTTCCTTCGTGGGAACCCCCAGCCCCTATGAACAATCTGGTAACGACCCTATCTTTTGTCAACCAGCGGGAGCGACATATTCCAAAAAGGTCGGACCGCCTGCAAGGAATGCGGGCGAGGCCACGCGGGTATATTGTCCGCGATGCGCGGCCGGAAACAGGTCCCCCCTTCGGCCTCGTTCGACCACGCGGGAAGGTGGCCCATCCCCTCTCCATCGCCATTCGTGACCGGGCAGCCGGGCGCCCGCACCCACGGGCCGCGCCCGTCCGTCCCCGGAGAGGTCCAAAGTGGAGGAATGGCGCGGTTAATTTGCTTGACAATCACGGGTTAAACCCTTATATTGTTAGACTCAAAACAGGAAACAATCAATGATTATCAAACTTTACGATATAGAGGAAAGCATATCGGTCAAGGGAGCACTGGACGGCGCCAGGTTCAAGAGACCGGAGGACACGGATATCTCTTTTTTGTCGCCCATTGAGTACGAGTTGATCCTGCAAAAGGCTGGGGACAGCATATGGGTCCGCGGGCCCGTGGAGGCGCGGCTCTCCCTGACCTGCGACCGCTGTCTCGACCGGTTTGCCTTTTCCGTCTTGTCGAGGCTCGATATAGAGCTGCGGCCGAGGAAAAAGGCGCCGGCCGCGGCCGAGGTCGAATTAAAGACTGAAGAGATGAACGTATACTATTTCGAGGGGGAAGAACTGGACATCGACCCCTATGTTTTTGACGAGGTCATGCTGAATATGCCGATAAAGGCCCTCTGCTCGGAGTCATGCAAGGGCATGTGTCCGAATTGCGGGAAGAACCTGAACCTGGAGGCGTGTCGCTGCGAGAAGAGCGGCACAACGGCCCTGGGAGACAAACTGAAATCATTTCTTAAAGACCGGTAAGGAGAAAACCATGCCTGTTCCAAAAAGGAAGACATCGAAGTCACGGAGAGACAAGAGGAGGACGCACTATAAGCTTTCGTCCCCCGGCGTGATCCTCTGTCCCACCTGCAAGGAGCCCACCCTGCCCCACCGGGTTTGCGCGAAGTGCGGAACCTATAAGGGCAAGAAATACCTGGCGGTCGAAGAACTCTAGCGCGCATGGTGAAAATTGCGGTTGATGCCATGGGCGGGGACCATGCCCCCCTCGCCGTCGTGAGAGGGGCCGAGGCGGCCGTTCGCGAGAAGGTCGGGGAAGTCGTGCTCGTCGGCGATGAGAACGTGATCGCCCCTTTGCTCAGAACGAAATCCGGCATCGAGATCGTCCATACCCCCGTGTGCGTCGAGATGAAGGAATCGCCGTCGACTGCGTTGCGCCGAAAGAAGGATTCTTCGATCAGCAAGGCCTTTGGACTGCTCAAGTCAGGGCGGGTGCAGGCGGTCGTTTCGGCAGGCAATTCCGGTGCCGCCATGGCGTTCGCGATCTTCACCCTGGGTCGGGTTCCCGGTGTCGAAAGACCCGCGATCCTCACCATACATCCGAATATCAAGGGGACCATGTCGGTCCTCCTGGATGCGGGGGGCACGGTCGACTGCCGTCCGTCACACCTCGTCCAGTTCGCGATCATGGGCGGTGTGTTCGCGAAATATGCGCTCGGCGTCGAGACGCCGAGGATCGGCATCCTCGCCAACGGGGAGGAAGAGACGAAGGGAAACGAGCTGACGCGGGAGACCCACGCGCTCCTCAAGGGCGTCAGCAATATCAACTACATGGGCTACATAGAGGGAACGGACCTGCACAACGGGATGGCGGACGTGGTGATAACCGACGGCTTTGTCGGGAACGTGGCCCTCAAGGTGAGCGAAGGCACGGGCGAGGCGATAATCGGGGTACTGAAAGAGAAGATCCGCGGGAGTATAAGGGCGAAACTGGGCTACCTGCTCCTTTCCGGCGTTTTCAAGGCCCTTTCCCGCATGGTAGATTACTCGGAGTACGGTGGCGCCCCTTTGCTCGGGGTGGACGGGGTCTGCATCATCTGCCACGGGAAGTCGAACGAGCGGGCGATCAAGAACGCCATATTGCAGGCAAAAGGATTCATTGGAAAGAACCTCAACGGGCGCATAAAGGACGCGATGCAGGATTACTCTTCCCTTTCAAGGAGCAAGGAGCACTAGTATGGACTATTTTCTGACGGAGGATCAAAGAGAGATCAAGAAGCTTGCGCGCAGGATCGCCGAGGAAAGGATACTCCCGGTGAGGGCCGAGCTGGACGAGACAGAGACCTTCCCCTGGGAGATCATGCGGTCCTGCGCCGATACGGGTCTCTTTGGCGTAAGCATACCCGAGGCGTACGGCGGGCTGGGCGGCGGTTCATTTGAGAACTGCATTGTCGTCGAGGAATTGAGCAGGGGCTGCCTGGGTGTGTCGGTGAGCTACGCGGCGAGTCTCCTCGGCTCCTATCCGATCCTCCTGGGGGGGAGTGAGGAGCAGAAGCGGAAATACCTGACCGATGTGGCGAGGGGGAAGCGGCTTGCGGCCTTTGGCCTGACAGAGGCGAACGCGGGGAGCGACGCGGCGGGCATCCGGACCGAGGCGCGCCGGGTAGGGGACGAGTATATCCTGAACGGCACCAAACAATGGATTACGAACGGGGGAGAGGCGGAGATATACTCCGTCATCGCCATGACGGACCGCTCCAGGGGCGGCCGGGGGGCGACGGCGTTCATTGTTGAAAAGGGGATGGAAGGCTTTTCGTTCGGGAAGAAGGAGAAGAAGCTCGGCATCAGGGCGTCGGCTACGAGGGAGCTTGTTTTTCAGGATTGCAAAGTTCCGAAGGAAAATGTTATAGGTAGGGAGGGCATGGGTTTTATCCTGGCCATGAGGACCTTCGACCGGACGCGTCCGGGCATCGGGGCTCAGGGCCTGGGGGTCGCGCAGGGGGCGTTCGAGGCCGCGATTGCCTATGCAAAAGAAAGGGAACAGTTCGAAAAAAAGATCATATCCTTCCAGGCAGTGCAGCACATGCTGGCGGATATGGCCATACACATAGAGGCCGCTCGGGCCCTCGTCTACGCGGTTGCCCGCTATATCGACAGCAACCCGAGGGACTTCTCGAAGGTTTCGGCCATGAGCAAGGTTTTCCCGAGCGACGTGGCGATGAAGGTGACGGTAGACGCGTTGCAGATATTCGGAGGTTACGGGTACATGCGGGAATATCCCATCGAGAAGATGATGAGGGACGCGAAGATCCTCCAGATATACGAAGGAACCAACCAGATCCAGAGAAACGTCATTGCCCTTGAGCTGATAAAAGAAGCGGCATCGAAGAAGAGATGATAATGAAAAAGATAGGGGTGGTTTTTCCGGGACAGGGGTCTCAATATGTCGGGATGGGCGAGGAGCTTTACGACCGGTTCGAATATGTGAGGGAGTTGTTCGAATCGGCCGACAGGGCGCTCGGCGTCAACCTCTCTAAGCTCTGCTTCCACGGGCCTGAGGAGGAGCTCCGGAAGACCTACAACACGCAACCGGCGGTCCTCCTCGTGAGCTACGCAATATGGGCCGTCCTGAACAAGGAGATGAAGGTGACGCCCTATCTCCTCGCCGGCCACAGTGTCGGTGAATACACGGCGCTCCTCGCGAGCGGGCTCCTGTCCTTTAAGGATGCGGTGCGGTTGACCCGAAAAAGGGGCCTTCTCATGGAAGAGGCCTGCCCGGCCGGTCTCGGCGGCATGGTTGCCCTCATGGGCCCCGTGCGGGAGGTGGTGGAAGAGGCATGCGGGAGCGTCTCGAGGGATGATTACCTGGTACGTCCCGCCAACTTCAACACACCGGACCAGCTAGTCCTCTCCGGTCATGCGGGCGCCCTCAAGGAGGTGGTCGAGCGGCTCAAGGGAAAGGGCTACAAGAAGGCGATCTTCCTCAATGTATCGGGTCCCTTCCATAGCCCCCTCATGAGGCCGGCGGCCGCGGAGCTGCGGAAGGAGCTTGAGCGGGCGGTCTTCTCACCGATGAAGGTGCCCGTTGTCTCAAACGTCGACGCCGTCCCGAACCAGGAGAGCGAAAAGGTCGTCGACCTCCTGTTCCGCCAGATGTTCTCGCCGGTTTATTGGGAGGGCTGTGTGAGGAATATGGGCTCCCTAGGCGTCGAGCTTTTCCTTGAGGTGGGGCCGCAGAAGGTGCTCACGAACATGATGAAGAGGATAATGCCCGATATCCCCTGCTACCACGTGGAAACGATGGCGGAGATAGAGGCCGTGCGGGGGGTGGTGGCGTGAAGGGAAAGGTCACCATCGTGACGGGCGCCTCCCAGGGCATAGGACGGGCCATCGCGGAGTTTCTGGCCGGGAAGGGCTCCCACATCGCCATCTTCGACATCGCGGACGGCGCCGACACGGTCCGGGCGATAGAGGCCAAGGGCGTGAAGGCGGCATTCTTTCGGACTGATGTATCCGACCTTCGCGAGGTGCAGGATGCGGTGACCGCCGTTGTGGGCGAGCTGGGCGGCGTCGACAACCTGGTCAACAACGCGGGGATAACTAGGGACAGGCTCGTCCTGAGAATGACCGAGGATGACTGGGACCAGGTGATTCGGGTCAACCTGAAGGGTGTTTTCAGCTGCACAAAGGCCGTGCTCCGCCACCTCCTGAAGAAGGGAGGTTGCATCGTGAATATCGCGTCCATCGCGGGGCTGATGGGAAATCCCGGCCAGGCGAACTACGCGGCAAGCAAGGCGGGTATCATCGGTTTCACGAAGACCGTGGCCAAGGAGTATGGAGAGCGGGGCATCAGGGTTAATACGATCGCCCCCGGTTTTATCAGGACGGACATGACCGCCGTGGTGGACGAAAAATACCGGGACACACTCACGCAGGCGGTCCCCCTCGGGCGGGCCGGAGAACCCGTTGATGTGGCTCGGGTCGTCTACTTTTTGCTGTCCGAATACAGCAGCTACATTACCGGTGAAACAATAAATGTAAGCGGGGGCTTATACACTTGAGGGAACAGGTCCCTCGTCAAAACTAGGAGGTGGCTAGATGGCCGTTGCTGAAAAAGTGAAGAAGATGATTGTCGAGCAGCTTGGTGTAAATGAATCCGAGGTGGTACCGGAGGCAAAGTTCATCGACGATTTGGGGGCCGATTCTCTCGATATAGTTGAACTGGTGATGGCCCTCGAGGATGAGTACGGCATAGAGATCCCCGACGAGGACGCGGAAAAGATAGAGACCGTGGGGGACGCCATCCGGTATATCGAGGAACACATAAAATAGAGCACGAGGTGACGGTTGAAAAGAAGGGTCGTCATAACCGGTTTCGGTCTCACCACCCCCCTTGGGGTCGGCGTCGATAACGTATGGCGGAAGATTCTTGATGGACAGTCGGGGATCGGCGCGATAACCAGGTTTGACGCATCGCGGCACGATACGCGGATTGCCGGCGAGGTGAAAGGCTTCAAACCGGAGGACTACGCATCGGTGAAAGAGCTTAGGCGCATGGACCTCTTCATCCAATACGCCCTTGCGGCGACAAAGATCGCCATGGAAGACGCGCGCCTCGATATGGGGCGCGAGGACGCCGAGAGGGTGGGCATCATCGTGGGCACGGGCCTCGGCGGCCTGCCCACGCTCGAAAAATACCACACCATTCTCCTCGAAAAGGGACCTGGCCGCATCTCCCCTTTTTTTATCCCCATGCTCATCGCCAATGAGGCGCCCGGCAACATTGCGATACAGTACGGAATAAAGGGACCGAACCTCAGCATTGTCACCGCCTGCGCAACAGGCGCGCACTCAATCGGGGATGCCTTCAGGGTGATCCAGTACGGCGACGCGGACGTGATGGTGGCGGGCGGAACAGAGGCAAATCTCACACCCCTCACCGTGGGAGGCTTCAATGCCCTGAAGGCGCTTTCCACGAGGAACGATTTCCCGGAAAAGGCGTCCCGCCCCTTCGACATGGAGAGGGACGGTTTTGTCGTCAGCGAGGGAGCGGGCATCGTGATCCTGGAGGAGCTCGAACACGCGCGGCAAAGGGGCGCAAAGATCCATGCGGAGGTTGCCGGTTACGGCTATAACGGCGACGCCTATCACATCACCGCCCCCTGTCCTGACGGCGACGGCTCCATCCGCTGCATGAGAATGGCTCTCAGGGACGCCGGCATGAGCCCTGACGAGATCGACTACATCAATGCCCACGGCACCTCGACCGACCTGAACGATGCGTCTGAGACGCTCGCGATCAAACAGGTTTTCGGCAAGAGGGCATATGAGATCCCGGTAAGCTCGACAAAGTCGATGACCGGTCATCTCCTGGGGGCGGCAGGCGCGGTTGAGGCGATCTTTGCGGCCCTCGCCATCAGGGATCAGGTGTGCCCCCCGACCATCAATTATGAGCATCCGGACCCGGCGTGTGACCTCGATTACGTGCCGAACACCGCACGAAAGCACCCTGTCAACGTGGCGATGTCGAATTCCTTCGGCTTCGGCGGCACCAACGCGGTCCTCATTCTCAGGAGGTTTGAGTAAGTGCGGATCGCGATCGGATCGGACCACGCGGGTTACGAGCTGAAGGAGTATCTTAAGGGGATACTGGCAGGAGGGTATGAGCTTTCCGATATCGGGACGGACTGCCTCGACCCGGTTGATTATCCCGATTATGCAATAAAGGTTGCCCGCCTCGTCACCGACGGGGAGGTAGAGCGCGGCATTCTCGTATGCGGCACGGGCATCGGCATGTCGGTGGCGGCGAACAAGGCGCCGGGGGTGCGGGCCGCCCTGGCCTTCGACCTCTACACCGCATTGCAGAGCCGGCGCCACATCGATGCCAATATACTCGTGTTGGGGGCCCAGGTTACGGGAAAGGGGCTTGCCGGCGAGATTGCCAGGGCGTGGCTCGAGACCCCCTTTGAGGGCGGCAGGCACGCAAGAAGAATTGCAAAGATAAGAAGGCTTGAAAATGATTTCCATGGACGCCCTTAAAAGGAGTGACGGCAGTATTTATGAGTGTATCAAGAAGGAGATAGAGCGGGAAGAGCGCAGCCTCATCCTCATCGCCTCGGAGAACTACGTCGATCAGGACATCCTCGAGGCGCAGGGGACGCTCCTGACGAACAAGTACGCGGAGGGTTATCCTGACCGGCGTTTCTACGGGGGCTGCCGCTATGTGGATGCCGTAGAGCGCATGGCCATAGAGCGGGCCTGCCAGCTCTTCGGCGCGGAGTACGCGAATGTCCAGCCCCATTCAGGATCGTCGGCCAACATGGCGGTCCTCTTCGCCGTGCTTCGGCCGGGGGACAAGATCCTCGGCATGGACCTGACGCACGGCGGCCACCTCACCCACGGCGCCCCCGCCAGCTTCTCGGGACGCTTTTTCGTACCCCTCTCATACCCGGTCTCCGCGCATGACGAGCGGATCGACTTCGATAAGGTGAGGGAGATCGCCCTCCGGGAGAGGCCCAAACTGATCATAGCGGGGGCAAGCGCCTATCCGAGGATCATAGACTTCAGGAGGTTCAGGGAGATAGCGGATGAGATAGGCGCCTTCCTCGTCGCCGACATCGCCCACATCGCCGGCGCCGTCGCAGTTGGCCTCCACCCGAGTCCGGTGGGGGTCGCCCACTTCGTCACGGGCACGACGCACAAGACGCTCCGGGGGCCGAGGGGCGGCCTGATCCTCTCTGACAAGGAGTACGGGAAACTGATCGACTCGTCGGTCTTTCCCGGTATCCAGGGGGGCCCCCTCATGCACGTGATCGCCGCCAAGGCCGTCGCCCTGAAGAATGCGATGACCCCCGAGTTCAAGACCTATCAGGAGCAGATCATCAAGAACTCCCGGTACCTCGCGTCCAACATGGAGAAACGGGGATACAGGATCGTGTCGGGAGGGACCGACAACCACCTTTTCCTCATCGACCTCACGGAAAGGGGCATGACCGGAATAGATGCGCAGGAAAGCCTGGAGAAAGGCGGGATCATGCTCAACAGGAATGTGATCCCCTTTGATACACGAGGGCCGAACGTGACGAGCGGCATACGGATAGGCACGCCGGCAGTGACGACGAGGGGCATGAAAGAGCCGGAGATGGAAATCATCGCGGAAATGATGGACTCCATTCTCCTCGAGCCCGACGACACCTCGCTCCAGGACAGGGTAAGGGGAAAGGTGAAGGAGCTGTGCGACAGGTTTCCCTTTTATTCCCGTATCTATCCCCTATGACCCCCGCCCTGTCCCGCGGCGCGGGCGCCGGCAGGCGGGTTGCGCCATGAAAAAGGGCGAGCGTCCGCACTGGGACGCCTATTTCATGGAAATAGCGGGCATCATCGCCAGGCGCTCCACGTGCATGAGGAGGCATGTGGGGGCGCTCATCGTGAAGGACAAGCGCATCCTCTCAACAGGCTATAACGGCGCTCCGACCGGTCTCGCCCACTGCGCCGACCTGGGCTGCCTACGGGAGACGAGGAACGTGGCCTCCGGCGAACGGCACGAGCTGTGCCGGGGTCTGCACGCGGAGCAGAACGCGATCATCCAGGCGGCCTACCACGGCGTCTCCATCAAGGGGGCCGCCCTCTATTCCACCCACCTGCCCTGCTCCATCTGCGTGAAGATGGTCATCAACGCCGGGATTCTCCGGGTATGGTACCTGGAAGGATACCCCGATAACCTTGCGGCCACTTTGATCTCGGAATCGGGTATAATAATAGAACGCGTAACACCCTAGCACGCGGAAGTGGGGAAGGCGGGTTTTTCCCCTTTCCGTCGAGGGCGCGAGCGGGCGGTCGTGTATCACCAAAGCACCGCCCATATTTCCCGTTTTAACAGAGGACAGGAGTCGGGCCGGTGAAGTGTCCTTATTGCGGATTTGGAGAGAGCAGGGTAATCGATTCAAGAACGAGCAAGGAGATGGACGCGATCAGAAGGCGTCGCGAATGTCTCGGGTGCTCGAAGCGGTTCAGCACGGCGGAGATGCTGGACGAGGGCCTGCCGCTCGTCGTCAAGAAAGACGGCCGGAGAGAGACCTTCGACAAGGGGAAGGTCCTTAACGGGTTGAAAAAGGCCTGCGAAAAGAGGCCCGTGGGGATCACCGATCTGGAAAAGGCGGTATCTAGGATCGAGTACGGGTTGACCGAGCGGGGGGAGAAAGAGGTCACGAGTACCGAGATAGGACGGATTGTGATGGACGAGCTGAAGAGGCTTGACGAGGTGGCCTACGTGCGGTTCGCGTCCGTCTACCGTCAGTTTAAGGACATAACCGAGTTTATGGAAGAGCTGAAGGATCTACTGCTGAAAAAAGGGGAAAAATGAAAGAAGAAGACTTTATGCGCGCGGCCCTATCCCTTGCGAAAAAGGGGCTCGGAAGAACATCGCCGAACCCCATGGTCGGCGCCCTCGTCGTCAAGGGGCAGCGCGTTCTGGGTCAGGGGTACCACCGCAAGGCAGGGGAAGCCCATGCCGAGGTGATCGCCCTGGAGCAGGCCGGCGATAATGCGCGGGGCGCAACGCTCGTTGTGACCCTGGAACCGTGCTGTCACACGGAGAAGAGGACCCCGCCCTGTGTCGATGCGGTGATCAGGGCAGGCATCAAGAAGGTTGTCGTCGCCATGTTCGACCCCAATCCGCAGGTAAACGGAAAAGGGATCGAGGCCCTGCGGAAAGCGGGCATCGACGTCAAGGTGGGCCTGCTCTCCGAGGAGGCGAGGAGACTCAACGAGGTCTTCGTGACCTTCCAGGAAAAGAAGCGCCCCTTTTTTCTGATGAAGTCGGCCCTCAGCCTGGACGGCAAGATCGCCACCAAGATCGGGGAATCGAAATGGATCTCGAACGAGGAATCGAGGTCTTACGCGGACCGGCTGCGCTCGTCGATGGACGCAATCCTCGTGGGCATAAACACGGTGATCCTCGACAACCCCCTGCTCTTGCCTAAGGGCGCGCGGCCGAAGAGATACCCCGTGCGGGTCGTCCTCGACTCGAAACTGCGCATCCCCCTCTCGTGCGATCTCGTAAAGACCGCGAACACTTACAAAACGCTCATATTCACCCTCTCCGATCAATCCCCGGAGAAGGAGAGCCGCCTCGGATCGCTCGGCGTCGAGGTCGTTCGTGTGGGCGCGGGCGACAACCGGAGGATTGCCCTCCTGGATGTGTGCCTGGAACTCGCAAAAAGGGAGATCATGAGCGTCCTCGTCGAGGGTGGCGGCGAGGTGAACAGCAGCCTCCTGAAGGCGGGTGTGATCGACAAGGTGGTGCTCTTCTACGGGCCCCTCTTCATAGGGGGAAAGAACGCATCGAACCTGGTCGCCGGCAAGGGCATAGACTTCTTGAGGGACGCCTACAAGGTGGACGTTGTCTCCGTCAGAAAACTGAAGGATGACATCTGCGTGGAGGGGTATGTTCACGGGAATCATTGAGGACGTGGGTACCATAGTGGGGATCGCGAAGCCTGGGGGGCGATGGGTGTTCGCCATACGGACAGGTATCGATCCCCGGGAGATCCGCGAGGGGGACAGCGTTGCCGTTGACGGCGTCTGTCTGACGGTAATCGGCCTTGCGGGCGGGGCGTTCCATGTGGACGCCTCCCTGGAGACCCTGGGCCTGACCACGCTGAAGGATTCGTCGGTCAATGACCGGGTGAACCTGGAGAGGGCCATGCGGGTCGATTCGAGGCTTGGAGGCCACATCGTCATGGGGCACGTGGACGGCATCGGACGCATCGTCTCCATCGGCAGGGAGGGCGATTCCCTACGGCTCGACATCGAAGCGCCTGCCGAAATATCGAGGTACATCGTCAAGAAAGGGTCCGTCGCCATAGATGGAATGAGCTTGACAGTCAACGAGCAACGTGATAATAGATTTACACTTAACATTATTCCATATTCCGCAGCGAACACAACGATAGGATCAAAGAATCTCGGAGACCCCGTCAATGTCGAGACGGATATATTGGGACGCTATGTGGAAAGGTTTGTGACAGGCAGGGAGAAAAACGGCCTGGACCTCGATTTTCTTTACACACACGGATATATTAAGGGGAGGTAGTCATGGCCATAGCAGCCATAGAGACGATAATCGACGATGTGAGGAACGGCAGGATGGTCATCATCGTCGACGACGAGGACCGGGAGAACGAAGGGGACGTGATGATCGCGGCGGAGAAGACGACGCCCGAGGTGATCAACTTCATGGCGCGCTACGCCTGCGGCCTCATCTGTCTTCCCCTTTCCGAGGAACGGGTGAAGGAGCTTGACCTGCCCCTCATGGTCAGGGCCAACACCTCGCCCTACCGCACGGCGTTCACCGTCTCCATCGAGGCGAAGGAAGGCGTCACCACGGGCATATCCGCCTATGACAGGGCAAGGACCGTGCTTACGGCCATAGATGATGCGACGAAGCCGGAGGACCTCGCGCGGCCCGGCCACATATTCCCTCTCAAGGCGATCAAGGGTGGCGTCCTCGTGAGGGTCGGCCACACGGAGGCCTCGGTGGACCTCGCCCGCCTTGCAGGACTCAAACCGGCAGGCGTGATCTGCGAGGTGATGAAGGAGGACGGCACCATGGCGAGGCTCCCCGACCTCGAGGCCTTCGCCGAAAGGCACGGACTGAAGATCGCATCGATCGCCGATCTCATCAAATACAGGATGCGCAACGAAACCCTTGTGAAAAGGGTCGTCGAGACAAAGCTCCCCACACGCTACGGCGGGGACTTCACGTTGATCGCCTACGACAACGAACTGGACGATAAGGAGCATCTGGCCTTCGTGAAGGGGGAGATCGGCCCGGACGACGCAGTCCTCCTGCGTGTCCACTCGGAGTGCCTCACGGGTGACGTCTTCGGCTCCATGAGGTGCGACTGCGGGGATCAGCTCCGTACGGCCATGAGCATGATCGAGAAGGAAGGCAAGGGCATCCTCCTGTACATGAGGCAGGAGGGGAGGGGTATAGGCCTCGTCAACAAGATCAAGGCGTACCGCCTCCAGGACGAGGGGGCGGACACGGTCGAGGCGAACGAGGCCCTGGGCTTCTCGCCGGACCTTCGGGATTACGGCATCGGTGCCCAGATCCTCCACGACCTCGGCGTGCGCAAGATGAGGCTTATCACGAATAACCCCAGGAAGATAAAAGGCCTTGAGGGCTATGGTCTCTCGGTGGTCGAGAGGGTCCCTTTGGAGTGCGTGCCCACAAAGGACAACATTCACTACCTCAAGACCAAACGGGAGAAGCTGGGCCATATTCTTAATAACCTATGAGGTAAACGCCATGGTGCATGAAGGAAAGCTCGACGCCAGTGGATTCAGGTTCGCGATCGTGGTGGCCAGGTTTAACAGCTTTGTCACCGACCGGCTTCTCGAGGGGGCGCTCGACGCGCTGAAGCGCCACGGGGCGGAGGACGGGTCTATCGAGATATTCCGTGTGCCGGGGGCCTTCGAGATACCGCTCGCGGCAAAGCTCCTTTCGAAGAGAAAGGATGTGGACGGCCTGATCTGCCTCGGCGCGGTCATAAAGGGGGGGACCCCGCATTTTCACTACGTCGCCTCCGAGGTGACGAAGGGCATAGCCGCATCGTCGCTCGATAGCGAAAAGCCTATCGCCTTTGGCATCCTCACGACGGAGAGCGTGGAACAGGCGGTCGAACGGGCGGGAACGAAGGGGGGAAACAAAGGCTACGACGCCGCCATGTCGGCGATAGAAATGGTGAACCTCCTAAAGGATGATGGCTTGTGCGGAGAAGAAAGGCGAGAGAACTAGCATTGAAGATGCTCTACCAGATGGAGGTCAATCTGGATGCCCCCGAGGCGGCGCTTAGAAGATACCTGGAGATCTTTCCCTACCAGGATGACATCGTCGGGTATAGCCGCTTTCTTTTATCGGGCGTAAAGAAGGAGCAAACCACCCTGGACGCATACATCCAGGAGGCTTCCGAAAACTGGAAGATCAGCAGGATCACCTACGTCGATAAGAATATTCTGAGGCTCGCCATATTCGAGATGCTCTATTCCGGGGAGGTGCCGCCGAAAGTGGCCATAGACGAGGCACTCGAACTGGCCAAGAAGTTCGGCAGCGAGGACTCAAAGGACTTTATCAACGGCGTCCTTGACCGGATATTGAGAGAGCACCGCGAGGCAGGGAGGCGCAGGGGGATATGAGGGCGGACAAGATTTGGATGGATGGCCGGTTCATGGCGTGGGACGATGCGAATGTCCATGTCTGCACCCATACCCTGCATTACGGGCTCGGCGTCTTCGAAGGTATAAGGTGCTACAAGTGTCGGGGTGGGAAGAGCGCCATTTTCATGCTCGATGCCCATGTAAACCGGCTTTTCGACTCGGCGCACATCGTGGAGCTTGACATCCCTTTCGGCAAGCCGGAGATAGCCGCTGTCTGCAAGGAGATCGTGCAGGCGAACGGCTTCGATGAATGCTACATACGCCCCATCGTTTTCATGGGCGACAGCCAGCTCGGCCTTTACGTGAAGGATTACAAGGTGAGGGTGGCGGTCATCGCGTGGCAGTGGGGCGCCTACCTCGGGGATGAGGGGCTTGAGCGCGGCATCCGGGCAAAGATCTCCTCCTTTCTGCGACACCATGTCGATTCGTGCATGACAAAGGCAAAGGTGTGCGGGAACTACGTCAATTCCATCCTGGCGAAAAGGGAGGCCATCTCCCTCGGTTTTGACGAGGCCGTGATGCTCGACACCGAGGGGTATGTGTCCGAGGCGAGCGGGGAGAATATCTTCACCGTCAAGAACGACAGGATAAAGACGACACCCCTTACGTCCATCCTGCCCGGCATCACGAGGGCCTGCGTCATCCAGATAGCCGGGGACCTCGGCATCGAGGTGGTGGAGCAAAGGTTTTCGAGAGACGAGCTCTACACGGTCGATGAGGTCTTCTTCACGGGTACGGCGGCAGAGGTGACGCCCGTGAGGGAAGTGGACGGGCGCCGCATCGGCACGGGGAGACCGGGGCCTGTAACGCTGGCCCTGCAGAACCGGTTTTTTGAGGCCGCTCGCGGCATGCACGGCCAATACGACCCTTGGCTGACCTACCTGTAAAGGCGACTCCGAGATGGCCGCTCACCTCCTGATCGACGGCTACAACGTCATGAAGGGAAGCTCCTTGGCCGGCCTTACCGGCTCATCCGATCTCGAAGGCGCCCGCCGTCATCTCCTGGATGAGCTTTTCCGCTACAAAAGAGGCAAGGGGATTCGGATCACCGTCGTCTTCGACGGCGGCCGGGGCCCCTCGCAGGCGAGGCAGCAAGAGGCCCAAAGGGGCGTCGAGGTCATCTTCTCGAGGAAGGGCGAGACGGCCGACGACGTCATCGTGGAGTACATACGGGCGAGACGGCCGGGGCTGGTCGTGGTGACCTCTGACCGGGCCATTATCGACGAGGCAAAGAGGTGCAAGGTCCCGTTCATCACGACCCCCCGGTTGGAGGCAGCCCTCCTCGGCAGCGGCCTCGACGACGAAGACGAGGACAGAACGGAAAAAAAGGGTAACCCCCGCAAGGCGCCGAAGGGGATAAGGCGGGCGAGGAAGGCGATAAAGAAGTTGTGAACCCGGACTAGAGGGTTCCGCAAAATTGAGTAACGATTCGAATTCCCGTCACCCCGGTGAAAGCCGGGGTCCAGTAGTTCATAAGGCCCTGAAAACGCTGGATGTCCCGCCTTCGCGGGATTAAGGCCCGCTTCGCTCTACCGGCGTCCGCCGGAGTGACGAAGGGCAGCCGGAATCAAGGCCGCCAATCGGTAATTATTTTTGTGGAACGCTCTAATCCAGATAGAGGGATACCAGCCGTTTATTTTTGATGTCCGCCAGGCCCCTGTCGGTGATCCTCAAAAACGGGAGGCCCGTGAAAGGTATCGTCTGGAGTGCCAGAAAAGGCCTGGGGATCTTCGACCCTATCTCCTCCATCCTCAGATCCAGTTCCTTGGTCTTGTTGCTGATCTCCGGAACCGGGCAATCGGCGATGAGGCTGAAGACGGGCATGGGGAACTCGTAGATTATTTTTCCCTTCCTCGATATGGCGTAACCGCCCTGCATGTCTATCAGCCGATTGACCGCCTGCGCCATGTCCGCCTCGCTCGAGCCCGCCACAAGGAGGTTGCCCGTGTCCCACGTGAGGTTCGTGGCAAAGGCGCCGTCCTTTATGCCGGTCCCCATCATGAAGCCCCTGCCCATCCGCTTCCCGTCGCCCCTGTAGATAACCGCCACAGGCACGATGTCCCTGTCCAGGTCCTTTTCGAGGTACCCGTCCCTCCTGGTCAATACCGCTGTGGTTTCGCGCGTGATGGTCTCGTTTATCAGGTCGATGACCCGCACCCGCCCCTGGCCGGGACCGGCGGGTATGCGGAAATCCTCCCCGGTTACTTTTTCCGTCCTTATGGTCCGCCTCATCTCGTCAGGATAGACATAGGGCCTTATATGCCCGGTGAATTTCCCGTCCGTCACGACCATCTCGCCGTTCGCCATTACGTGCGCCACTGAAAAGGCCGCCAGATCGTCGAGGAAGAGTATATCGGCGTGGCGGAGCGGCGCAAGGGCGCCGAGGTGGCGCAGTCCATAATAGTCCGCGACGTTGATGGAGGCCATCTTGATCGCCTCGATGGGGCTCCATCCGTAGCCTACGGCCCTCCTCACGACGGAATCGAGATAACCCTCCTCACACAGCATGACCGAGTCGAAGACGTCAGAGGCGAAAATGATCCTCCTTCTGTCCACGTCCAGGTCCTTGAGCCTGGAGAGCTCCTCCAGCTCCCTCCGCACGAAGCCTTCCCGGATCATCACGTAGACGCCGAACCTCAGCTTTTCGATCGCCTCGTCCAGCGTTGTCGATTCGTGGTCCGATGTAATCCCGGTCATGAGGTACTGAACGAGCCTTTGCCCTTTCGCCCCCGCTGCATGGCCTTCGAGCGTCTTGCGCAGCGACATGGCGAACGCGGCCTGGTCGAGCACCCGCTCGTCACCCTCGATGACCCTCGTCCAATAGCCCTCACCTATGCCCAGGACGTCCTCCCTTGTGAGGACCTTCTTGAAATCGGGCAGCGTGAGGCCGGTCGCGGTCTCCATATCGGGGAAGGGCGGCGTCTCGGGCGGCGCGAGAAAGTAGCAGCGGAGCGGGTAGCCTTTCGTGCTGTCAAGAAAACATTCCAGGGCGGCCAGGCCGCAGGACGTGCCGACCAACCCCGCCTCCGAGACGAGGCACGTTGTGCCGCCTTTCAAGGAGTAAGGGACGATTGCCCAGAAGGGGTACATACTGTCGAGGTGCGTGTGGGCGTCAATGAGACCGGGGCAAAGGTATCTCCCCTCCGCGTCGATGACCTCCGTCGGCCCTGACAGGGCCATCTTCGCCTCTTCCGCGATATTCGTGATGTATCCGTCCTTTATGGAGACGGCAAGACCATCCTCGACGCTGTTCGTAAAGACGTTGACGATCCTGCCGTTCCTGATGATCCTATCGGTCGGTTCCTCCCCCTTGGACGCACGGAGAAGTGTTCTGAGCGTTCCTGTTTTCATGACCACCGCCTTGACTTTTTTTATTTTACACCGAAGGGCGGGAGAGAGTAAAATAGAATACTGGAAGTTTCCCGCTTCGCCGTGACGTAACCGATCCGACATGATCGCCCGTGAAAAAAAGCGTCGTGAAACCGAAGGAACGGACTATTCTCATAAACAGAGGGGGGGCATAATGGCCGGTGGTTTGACCAAGTATGTCCGCGGTGGCGGCTGAGCGTCAAAGATAGGTCCGGAGGACCTATCCAACGTGCTGTGCGGCGTGGAGATACCCGCGGATGAAAACGTGATAGTAGGCATAGAAGGCTTCGAGGACGCCGGTGTCTACAGGATCAACGACGACCTCGCCCTCGTCCAGACCGTCGATTTTTTCACCCCTGTCGTTGACGACCCCTACCATTTCGGTCAGATCGCGGCGGCGAACGCCTTCAGCGATATTTACGCCATGGGGGCAGTACCGAAGACCGCCATGAATATCGTCTGCTTCTCGCCCAAGACCTACGATATCGCGATCCTGAAAGAGATCATAAGGGGAGGGGCGGACAAGATCCGGGAGGCGGGCGCCAGCCTCCTGGGCGGCCACAGTGTCGACGATCAGGAGATCAAGTACGGCCTGTCCGTCACCGGCCTAGTCCATCCGAAAAGGATCATGAGAAACGAAGGGGCCGTGCCGGCTGACCTCCTCATCCTCACAAAGCCGCTCGGCACCGGCATTCTCAACACGGCCATAAAGGCGGATATGGTCAACGAGGCTGTGCTGAAAAGCCTCATCAAGGTGATGGCGACGCTGAACGACCGCGCGGCGGAGGCGATGAGGGCCGCCGGCGCCCATGCGGCGACCGACGTGACGGGGTTCGGCCTTGCCGGCCACCTGTCGGAGATGCTCAGGGACTCGATAGGGGTCCGGCTTTTCCCCGACAAAATCCCCTACTTCCCGGAGGCGGTAGAACTGGCCGCATCGGGCCTTGTCCCGGGAGGGCTTTACAGGAACAGGGATTTCTACGGGAAATACGTCGTGGGGGCAACGGGCGGCTTCCTGTCGGATATAATTTTCGACCCCCAGACGTCGGGCGGCCTGCTCATCGCCCTCGACCCGCACGATCGAGCCTCGTTTGAAGAGACGGCCTCCCATAACGGGACCGCCTTCTGGGTAATCGGCGAGTTTATTGGCGAGCCGAAGGGAAGGATACTGCTGTAATGCCGAGTCGCCTGTCTTTATTGGGACACCCGCTTGCGCGGGTACCCGGTCGCCCCCTCCACGGGCAAAGCCCGTGGAGCCTCCCCCTCATAAAAAGGAAGGACCGGAGGCGAAAACCTGCTGTCGGCGCAGCGCAGCCGCCCTGCTACCCCCGCCAAAGGCCAGGGTGGTGCCGGAGATAAGCACCCCGGTATACAGGCATGTCCTGAGAACGTGTGAAAAAAATCGCCTTTTTGTCGTCACCCTGGCGAAAGCCGGGGTCCAGGCAGTCCGCAAACGACGGAAAATACTGGATGTCCCGCCTTCGCGGGATTAAGGCCCGCTTCGCTCTACCGGCGTCCGCCGGAATGACGGGAAAGGGGTCGCCAGTTAATTTTGTCACACGTTCTGGCGTCTACCTGCCCCGCTTCTCCCTGATCTTGGCGAGGGTATCCCTGAACGTCTCCGATCCCGGTGACAGCTCCACGGCCTTTGCGGCGAGGCGCTCCGCCTCGTCCAGGTTTCCGCCACCCGTATAGTAAAGCCAGGCAAGGTTGTTATAGGCCTCCGGCGATTCTGCCTTCTCTATGGCCTTCCTGTAGGAGTTCTCGGCATCGGCGAACCCCTTTTGCTCGAAGTAGACGTTGCCCATGTAGAGATACGCCAGGGGCCTTTTCTTGGCGGCAGCCTTATACTCCTTCAAGGCGGCATCGAGCTCGCCCCTCCTCTCGTACGCCACGCCGAGGTTAATATGCTCATCAGGGGTGAGGGGATCGCGGAGAAGGGCGATCCTCGGGATCGCGCAGGACGTGGCGGCCAGTACCAGGAGGATCAGGCTGAAGGCCTTAAGGCAAGGGTCCAGTAATGATTTCTTTTCCATATCTTTGCCAGCTCTCTCATCGATACGCGTTGACCTTCCCGGCGGCCCGAATTGACGATGACGCCGTCCCTCGTGTACCCTGTCACCACCATGAAGTGGTTCACCTCATAGACGAGAAGGCCGTAGTCGACAAAGATGATCAATGGAACGCCCCGGTCGACGCGTGTCCTGAGGTCGTCCAGGCTCCCGGAATACTGCTCTGTTTCAAAGCCGTGCTTACGCGCGTAGACCTCCAGGTCGAGACCGAGGACGCCTCCGGCCGAAGGGCTGTAGATCGCCGCGGCGATCTGCTCGGGCGTGGTCCACTTGTCCGTCATCCCCATTTTTCCGTACCAATAGTCCATCACGGTGGCCAGGGATGTGGGTCCGCACTGGTAGGCCTCCTGGCTGAAGAAGGGAACATCCCTGATGACAACCCCATCCGGGGGCGCCCCGGATGGGCCGCTCGCGCAGCCAAGAGGCGCCAGCAGCAGGGCAACAAGTGCAAGGAAAAGCGTGAACTTTCCGCCCATGACAAGAATGAACCGACACAATAAAAGGCGGACGCCTTCGTGAAACAACCGCAGGGCGTCCCCTTATTTCACTGCGACCTTATGCCCCGTCAGGTGCAGGATCAAAAGCACCAGCACGATCACTAGAAGGATGGCGATGACAAAGCCCAGTCCGCCGTCGCCGCCCACCTTGGCCTCATCGAGCCTCTGGGCGAAGCTGTGGATCTGACTGTCGGAAAGGTCGGAGAGCCGTGTCATGATCTCCTGCGGCGCGTATCCAAGGTCGTGGAGCCTCTGGGCGACGACCTTATGCTCCAGGGCCACGCGTATCGTCTCCATGTCGCCCGCCCTCCCCATGGGTGAAACACCGACTGCCTCGGAAGGGGAGAAGGCAGCCTCCACACGGGGGGCAACGCCGATTATAAACATCGCCGCTACCAGGTACCACACCACGCATCCCTTAAACATGTTCACCTCCTGTTCATATGACGCCACTATAGATTAGCGAATTATAGCCGAAACGGCCGTTCTTTGCAAAGCGATTCTTGGCGCGCCCTCAAATGCCCTTGCCCTGGATGCGACCATGGCGTCTCTTGACTTTTCCGTGAAGGGGTCGTATAGTCCTATAAAGGTGTAACTAGGTAAAAAGAGAAGAACTTCATGATGACGGCAAAGAAATTTCTCAAGACCGGTTCGATCGTGCTGTGGCTGGTTTTTGTCTTCAGCATCCTGACCGTGGAGTCTCATGCGTCCGAAACGGGAAGCCTGGCAGCCCAATTACCTACCATCATAGATGGGACTATCGAATTTGCCGTCACCATTGACGACACGGTCGAGCTTGACGTGCTCAGGGCAGTGGAGTATCTCGTGGTTTTCCCCGAGGCGCTCTCTGTCTGCAAGGCACTCACACCGCCTCAGATTTACAGGGCCCCTCCCCGTATCACTTTATAAGCCCGCCATTTCTTTCACAGAGAGAAGAACTCACGCACCTTGTGGTTTCGGAATTCGCCTATGAATGGGCGGAAAGCAGCCGGATAGTGGAGGCACCGGGATAACTGCCGGGACTACGTGGCCCCGGAGGTGGAAAACGATGGGAAGCGCATGGGTTCCTGCAAAGATCGAGTGAGATTCCAGGAGATGGCCATGAAAAGACGTCTTTCCACGTCAGTGTCCGTCCTTTTGCTTGTAATCGCCTGCTGCCTCGCGGAGGAGTCATTCGCCCAGCAGCCCCTCACGTGGCAGCAGATACGGGAGCGGTTCGTGGCAGTCAACCCGACCCTGCTCGCAGGGCGGGTGGGCATCGAGGAGTCCCGGGCTCAAGAGATCACGGCTCATCTCCGTCCCAACCCTGACTTCACGGCGGCAACGGATTACATCCACCCCTTCAAGTCTTACGGCGCGTTAGAGGATGCGCAACCGTCGGTCTCCTTAAGCTATCTGTTCGAGCGCATGCACAAACGGGACCTGCGGTGGGAGAGCGCGAAGAAGGGAACGGCCGTCGCCATCTCGCAGCTAGCGGATCAGGAGAGGACCCTCCTGTTCACCCTGCGGAGCGCGTTCATACAGGTCCTCCAGCAAAAGGCCGTTCTGGCCCTGGCGAAGGAGAACCTGGCTTATTACGACCACGTGCTCGAGGTGAGCGGCGAGCGGTTCAAGGCAGGCGACATCGCCCGGGTCGACCTAGACCGCCTCCAACTGCAACGGGTCCAATATGAATCGGACGTGCAGACCGCCATGGTCAACCTGCGGACGGCGAAGATCCAGCTCCTCACGCTGCTGAACGACCGGACGCCCGTCGAACGGTTCGACGTGACGGGGCCCTTCGACTTTTCCGAGCAGGTTCATCCCCTTTCCGAGTTCCGCACGATCGCCCTCGAGACAAGGCCGGACCTCAAGGCAGCGATACAATCCGTAGATCAGGCCGAGACCAACTACCGCCTTGCCGAGGCCAACGGCTCGACCGACCCTACCGTCAGCATAGATGCGGGACGACTTCCGCAGAGCACCCAGCCGGCGCCGAGTAACTATGTGGGCGTATCCATCAGCATCCCCTTGCGCATCTTCGACAGGAACCAGGGGGAAAAACTCCGGACCAAGCTGGACATCGGGCGGAGCGAAAGGCTTAAGGATGCAACCGTTGCGCAGCTCTACAGTGATGTGGACTCGGCCTATGCGACGATCATGAGCACCGTGGTCCTCCTCAAGCCCTATAAAACGCAATACCTGCGGCAGGCGGTGACGGTCCGCGACACGGTGACCTTTTCCTACGAGCGCGGCGGGGCATCCCTGCTTGATTTTCTGGACGCCCAGCGCGACTACCGGAGTGTGCAAGTGGCCTATCTGAACCTGGTTGGTTCCTATTTGTCCGCCGCGGCCCAGTTGAATCTCGCGGTCGGCCGAGAGGTTGTTGAATGAAACGTCTGATTTTAGCACCAATTCTATGCTTTTGCGTGACCCTTATCCTCGGCGGCTGCGGCCCGAAGGCCGATGCGGACCTGGGGGCGCCCCCGCCGGCGCGCATCGAGCATGAAGAGGATTCTTCCGGCGTGTTCAAGGTGGAGCACCCGGAACAGTTCCCCGTGGTTGCGGCCACGGAGGAGAAGGTCGTGCCCGAGCTTACGGTGACCGGGGTAGTCAGTCCCGATGTGGCGCGCTCCGTGCCTGCCATCTCCCTGGCCTCGGGCCGCGTGGTGGAAGTCAAGGCGCGTCTGGGTGATACGGTGAAAAAGGGGCAGCTGCTTCTAAAGGTGCGGAGCGCCGATATCTCCGGGGCCTTCTCCGATTACCGGCAGGCCGTTGCCGACGAGGCGCTGGCGAAGACACAACTCGAGCGCTCCACGGTACTCTACGAGAAGGGGGCGATAGCCCGTAAGGACCTGGAGGTCGCCTCCGACGTGGAAATCAAGGCCAGGGTCACCCGCGAGGCCGCCGTCGAAAAGCTCCGGGTGCTTGGGGTGACCGACCTGGGGCACCAGCCGAACGGCATCGTCGACGTCTACGCGCCCATTTCCGGGGTCATCATCGAGCAGAACGTGACAGCGGGGGCGGGCGTGAAGACCCTCGACAACTCGCCGAACCTCTTCACCATCGCAAACCTCGATCGCGTCTGGATCGTCTGTGACGTCTACGAGAACGACCTTCCCTTTGTTCGCCTCAATGAGTATGCCGATGTCCGCCTGAACGCCTATCCCGGCAATGTGTTCAAGGGCCGGATCAGCAACATAGGTCCCATCCTCGACCCCAATATCCGGACGGCGAAGGTGCGGCTGGAAATGCAAAATCCCGGTCTCATGCGCATCGGCATGTTCGCGACCGCCACCTTTTACGGTCGTGAGCAGGAGACCCATGCCGTGGTCCCGGCAACGGCTATCCTCCATCTCCATGACCGCGACTGGGTCTACGTGCCCGCTTCATCGGGTGAATTCAGGCGCGTCGAGGTGACCGGGGGGCGGATGCGTCCCGGCGCCATGCAGGAGGCGAAGGGGATAAAGCCGGGCCAGCAGGTGGTGGCAAACGCCCTGGCCCTCCAGGCCACGGCGGGAGAGCAGTAGAGTGATCCGCGCGGTTCTCGACTTTGCCCTGAACCAACGCTTTTTCGTGCTGGCCTTTGCATTGCTGCTCCTTGGCGGAGGCATCGTCGCCTTCCACCGTCTGCCTGTCGAGGCCTATCCGGACGTCGCGAACAATTACGCCTGGGTCATCACGCAGTGGCCCGGCAGGGCCGCCGAGGAGGTGGAGCAGCAGGTCACGATTCCCCTCGAAAACGTCATGAACGGCATCCCGTATCTCACCCACCTGCGGTCCGTATCCATTAGCGGGTTGTCCGTCGTGATCCTCATTTTCGACGACGATTCCGACAACGCCTGGAACAGGCAAAAGGTGCTGGAGCGCATCTCCATGGTGAACCTTCCCGCCAATCTGCAGCCCAACATCGGTCCCGACTTCAGCCCGGTGGGTCAAATCTACTTCTATACCCTGAGAAGCACCAATCCTCAGTACGACGTGATGGAGCTGAAGTCCCTGCAGGACTGGGTGCTGGTGAAACAGCTCAAGACCGTGCCGAACGTGGTGGACGTATCTGTCTTCGGCGGCCCCACGCGGGAATACCAGGTCCGCGTCGATCCCGACAAGCTCGTCTCTTACGGCCTCAGCATCGGCCAGGTGGAGCAGCAGCTCACGAACAACAACGTGAACGCGGGCGGGAGCTTCATCGAGGCGGGCGGGCAGCAGATCAACGTGCGCGCGGTGGGGTTGGTCCGCACCACGGCCGACATAGAGGATACGGTCATCACGGCAAAGAACGGCACGCCGGTGCGGGTCAAGGACATCGCCGTCGTGTCGCAGGGCCCCAAGATCAGGCTCGGCCAGTTCGGCAGGGCGATCCACCGCGCGGACGGGCGGATCATAGACAACGACGACGTGGTCTCGGGCATCGTGCTCATGCGAAAAGGCGCGGAATTCGACTCAGCCATCGACGGCATCCGCAAGAAGGTGCAGGAGCTGAACGACCACATTCTCCCTCCCGGCGTCAAGATCGTCCCCTTCAACGACCGGGGCGATCTTGTCCACTACACCCTCCACACGGTCCTGCACAACCTCACCGAAGGCTTTATCCTCGTGACCGTGGTGCTGCTCCTCTTTCTCGGAAACATCCGGGCCGCCCTTATTGTGGCGTTGACAATCCCCTTTTCGCTGCTCTTCGCGTCGATCTGCCTCGACCTCCGGCATATACCGGCCAACCTGCTCTCCCTCGGCGCCCTCGACTTCGGCATGGTCGTGGACGGGGCGGTCGTGATGGTCGAAAACATTTTCCGCCATCTTGGACACAGCGATGGGTCGGTGATGGACAGGATTCGGGCCGCCGCCCACGAGGTGCAGAGGCCCGTCTTTTACGCCGTGATCATCATCATCAGCGGTTACATCCCCATTTTCACCCTCCAGCGGGTGGAAGGGCGGCTCTTCAGGCCCATGGCCTGGACCGTAGGCTTTGCGCTGTTGGGAGCGCTCGTCTTTTCCATGATGGTCGCGCCGGTGCTGGTAAGCTTTTTGTTTCACAAGCAAACCAAACAGTGGGAGAACCCGGTAATTGGCTGGCTGACCAGACGCTATCGGCAGGGCCTGACGTGGTCCATCCACCACCGCGGGATAATGGTCGGCATCGCGGTGCTCACCCTGTGCGGCAGCGTCTATCTGGCGACAAGCGGCGTGATCGGGTCGGAGTTCCTGCCCCATCTCGATGAGGGCGCGATCTGGGTGCGCGGCACCCTAGCGCCCAGTACAGGACCGAGTCAGGGCATCCGGGTGGCGAACCAGGCCAGGGTGGTGCTCGCGTCGTTCCCCGAGGTCACCGTGACGACGAGCCAGGTGGGAAGGCCCGATGATGGAACGGACTTCACTGGATTCTTCAACACGGAATATTGTGTCAACCTGAAACCGAAGGAACAGTGGCGGCCTGTCTTTCGCCAGGATAAGGAGGAACTGATCGCCGCCATGAATCGCGAGCTTGAAAAAATCCCCGGCGTGGTCTGGAATTTCTCCCAGCCCATTCAGGACAACATGGAAGAGGCGGTGAGCGGGGTCAAAGGGCAGCTCGCCACGAAGATTTACGGCGAAGACCTGAAGGTCCTCGAGGAAAAAGGCAGTGAAATAGTCAAGGTCATGCGACATATCCGCGGCATCGAGGACCTCGGGCTCTTTCGCGTCGTCGGTCAGCCGAACCTGAATTTCGTCGTCGACCGGAAGGCGGCCGCCCGTTACCAGATCAACGTCGCAGACGTGCAGGACGCGGTTCAGACGGCAGTGGGCGGCAATGCCCTCACCCAGGTCCTTCAGGGCGAGCGGCGCTACGACCTCGTCATGCGCTATCTGCCCCAGTACCGCGACACCAGGGAGGCCCTCGAAAAGATCCGTCTCCTCAGTCCTTCGGGCGAGCGGGTATCGCTGGCGCAGCTCTGCACGGTGGGGACGCAGGATGGCGCGGCAGAGATCTACCGCGAAGGGAATAGGCGCTACATCGCGGTCAAGTACAGCGTCCGGGGCCGAGACCTGGGGAGCACCGTCAGAGAGGCAATGGCGAAGGTCGAGAGACAGGTGAAGTTGCCCCAGGGTTACTCCATCGATTGGGCGGGCGAGTACGAAAGCCAGAAGCGGGCCCAGGCGCGGCTTTTCGTCATCGTGCCCCTGACGATGTTCCTCATATTCATGATTATTTATTCCGCCTTCCGCTCCGCCAAATGGGCCTGTCTCAATCTGGTCAACATGGCCATGGCGCCTATCGGAGGTCTTCTTGCATTGCTCGTGACAGGCACGCATTTCAGCGTCTCCTCGGGTGTGGGGTTCCTCGCCCTGTTCGGGGTTTCCATGCAGATTGGCGTTGTGATGGTGGTCTATATCAATCAGTTGCGTGTGCGAGGCTATTCGATCCTTGATGCCGCGGTCAAAGGGGCAACGCGCCGCCTCCGGCCGATCATGATGACCATGCTGGTCGCGACCCTGGGTCTTCTGCCGGCCGCCACGTCCCACGCCATCGGCTCCGATTCGCAGAGGCCCTTTGCCATCGTTATCGTGGGCGGCTTGATAGCCGACCTGCTCCTGAGTGTTTTTCTCCTGCCCACGTTTTACGTCTGGTGGGCGCGGCCGACGGACCACCTGCCCGGGCGCGAGGAATCGGCGGCCGTCGATGCAGCGGACTAAGGGAACGGCCCATGCCAACGGCTCCGAGGGGAAGGGAATTATCCCTCCCTCGCGCATACCTTGTGTGACCGCGATACCGGCCACGGAAGGCGCGGCGGGACAAATTACCTGTTTTAATTATTAGAGGGTCACTGTACAATAGCATAGTATGACAGACGATGTGCGCGCAGCTATTGCAGCCTGTCTTTCCGGTGACGAGGCCGCCTAGAACGCCTTTTTCAACAAGTATGCCTCCATCGCCATGAACGTCCTCAACAGCAAGATAGGGGACCTCTCGCTGGATCAAAGGGAAGACATCATTCAGAACACGTTCTCGAAACTGGTGAAGGGAGGGTTGAAGAATTTCCGCGGCTCGACGCGGTATGAATTTCTCGCCTATTTCAAGAGGATTGTCATGAATGAGGCGCGGAGCTACCTGAAATCCGGCAGGGGATGGAAGGATGCCGTTTCCCTCGACCAGGAGGGGGATCGAGACCGGAAGGAGGCACCGCTATTCGCCGTGAACGACGAAAACCCCGAACCCTATACCGGCGCGAAGAGAAATGAACAGCTGGCGATACTCAAGGTGATCCTGAACGGTGCCCCCCTGCTGACGAAACAGGTGGTGCTCATGAAGATGGAAGGCTATAAGGACAAGGAGATTTCGGACATCCTGGGCATTTCCGTCGGTACGGTGGCGTCGAGGTATTCGCGGATAAAGGAGAGGATAAAGGAGATGCTCGGTGACGGCTGAGGGAAGAAAAATGGACCGGTTTCGGTCTTTAGGATAGGGGCATGAACACGTTTGAAACCGGGATAAGGAACGCGCTGAAGGAGATTGACAGCCTCAAGACGCCGGAGTGCCTGGATACCGCCTCGATCGGGTCGTTCGCGGAAAACACGATGCCCGAGGAAGAGAGGCGGAGGGCGGAAGATCATTTGCGTACCTGCCTCTATTGCATAAAGCAGCTCAACGACATGATGGAGCTGCTTCATTACCGGAACCGTCCGGCAAGCCTTTCCCCTGAACTTACAGAGCGACTGAGAAACTTATGCCCGACGACGGAAAAAAAAAGTCGGAAAGACGGCGCCGATAGGTCATTCATCGACAGGATGAAGGCCGCGGTCGCCTCTCTCGTAAGGGAGTGGAGGTATTTGGCGGTCAGTCTCGCGACCGCCTGTGTTGTCCTGCCGATCAGTCTCTTCCTGCTCGCCCACAAGGATCCTGTTCTGACGGGTCCGCCGGTCCCCGGGAACTCCTTCGTTCGGGTGCGGGCCCTCGATGGTAACGGAACGGTGCTAAACGAAACGCAGGGCGTCATCGTGAACCCCAAGGGGTTCGTGGCATCCAATCTCTATCAATTGAAGGGCGCCCGCACCGTCAGGATCCTGCTGAGGGACGGAAGAACCTACCAGACGCAGCACGTGTGGAAGGACGAGGACAAGAACCTTGCCGTCATGAAGATAGAGAACGAATCGCTACCATCGATCCCCATGGCGGATATAAGCCAGATAACCGTCGGGCAGAGTGTATTTGTCGTGACGGACGAGGCGGGAGCAGGCAGGGGCCTCAGGGAATCCCTCGTAAGCGATTTCAAACGATTGCCGGCCAGACGCCGGGGCGATTCACTTCAATACATCACGCTCGCGACGCTCACGAGCAATGCCTCCCAGGGCGCGGTAGTCGATGGACAAGGGAAATTGGTTGGCCTCCTTGTTACCGGCGAGAAGACGATAAACCTCGCCGTGCCCATTGGCGACGCAGTCCGTCTGGTGAGGGAAAAAAAGGCGGTCCCCTTGAGCGAGCTGGACGGAGTGAAATTTTCAGCCGAGGCGCTCAACCTCTATCTGAAGGGGATTCTCGTACGGGATGCGCGGCGGTGGCAAGAGGCGCAGGACCTCTTCAAGAAGGCCCTGGAACTGAATCCCAACCTTGAAGGCGCCCATCTGGAGCTGGGCTATGTGTACTACAAGAGGCACCTCTATAATCTTGAAGCCCAGGAATACGAGAAGGCCCTCGCGTTGAACCCCGAAAATACGGTTGCCCTCTTCGGCCTCGCCTCGAACCTGGAAAGCCGGGGACAGTATCGCCAGGCGATAGAAAAATACGAAAGGGTGCTTGCCCTTGATCGAGAGGACGCCGATGCGGCCTACGAGCTTGGCCTGGCCTACCTGGCACAGGGGAAGAAAGACAAGGCGAGGGCGATTTATACCAGGCTGAAGAACCTGGATCAGGGCGCTGCGGAGATGTTGAGAAGATTGACCAGGCAGTGAGATGCCTCGCGTGCGGCGGACCGTCGAGGCCTCTCAGCGGATATATCATTTTTCCCTATAGACTACCGGGTCCCGAACGCCTGCCTCTGCGAAGCCCTTGAGCCTGAGCAGACAGGCGTCGCACTCCCCGCACGCCTCTCCCGCGTCCCCCGGACTGTAACACGTGCTCGTCAGTGAGTAATCGACGCCCAGCTCAAGGCCCTTTCTTATTATTTCCGCCTTGGTAAGATCAATGAGGGGCGTATGGATCCTCATTGCGCGCCCCTCCACGCCGGCCTTCGTGGCGAGGTTCGCCATGTACTCATAGGCCCTTATGTATTCGGGGCGACAATCGGGATATCCGCTATAGTCTACCGCGTTGACCCCGATAAATATGTCCGATGATCCGAGGACCTCGGCCCACGCAAGGG
>JBEKJU010000004.1:0-32922 GCA_050011095.1 Syntrophorhabdales bacterium | reverse complement strand
AAAGAGCTGCGGCGTAGGGAGGCATGGTGTCCATTATTGACATCGGGGGTCATATGCATGATAACCGAGAGCGCCTTCCCTACCTCTTCCGTCTTCGCGTAGGCGACCCACTTCAAGGCGACCTGGATGAACATCGGTGTGTATTGTTCATCCGTCCAGCCGGGACCATAGGCCATGAAGTGATAGTGCGGGCAGAGTTCCCCCATGTTCCGGCCTGACTTCCTTGGCTTCCATTCCCTCTTGTAGACGATTTGGAGATCGGGATACCTCGCTTTTATAAGGTCTTGCGTCCTATGAAGCACGGTGTAGCCGTATCTTGCCTTCTCTTCAAGGGTCTTTCCTTCCATCATGTCATCGGCGAAGCCGAATTCGAACCTGAAGCGCCAGGTATGCGGGAACTTGCATAGCATCTTTATCAGCCTGTTTCTCGCCTTCGTGGAGAATTGCTTTATCTTGTCCCTCTTAACCCAGGCCGACGACCTCCCCGGAGTGTTGCAGACGCTTATGAGATTCGTAGCGTGGTAGAAGCCGTCCTCATTCTCGACGTATACCACCAGCTCCTGATCGCGGTCGTTGCTTATTCGATGCAGCAAGAAGGAGTTGCACTGTGACAGGACTGTCGGGGAGAGTTCTGAAGGTCGCTGGGAAGAAAGAACAAGTCCGAGGCCATATTTCCGACCTTCCCGTGCGATTCGTTCAAATACCTGACAGCAAACAGACGCCGCATCCTGATTCTCCGTATCTTCCTTGTAGCGTTTAATGAAGGTATGGGCTTCTTCCATGACCAGAACGGTTGTGGTCTGCCCCCGTTCATTGTACCACCTTCAGAGTTAGTCTTTCCCCTAAATCTCCTTTTATGGGCATGATGGCCTTGGGCGCCGGCGGCCTGTAGCCCAGGGAGCTGTGCGGCCTGACCGTATTGTAGTGCCTTCTCCAGTTCTCTATAAGTATCTTGGCTTCGAGGAGGGTAGTGAATATCTCTCCGTTTAGGAGGTTATCCCTGAGCCTTGCGTTGAAGGATTCGATGTACCCGTTCTCCCAGGGGCTTCCAGGCTCGATAAAAAGGGTCTTTACCCCCAGTCTTTCAAGCCACCTCCGGACCGCCTTCGCGGTGAACTCTGGACCGTTGTCCGAGCGTATGTGCTCGGGTATGCCCCTTGTGATGAAGAGGTGCGCCAGGCGCTCGATCACTAGGTGGGAGGTGATGCTCCTCTCGACGGTTATGTCCAGGCACTCCCTCGTGTACTCGTCGATGATGTTCAGCATCCGGAATGCCCTTCCTTCCTGTGTCCTGGCCGTCATAAAATCGTAGCTCCAGACGTGGTTCTTATGTTCCGGCCTGAGGCGTATGCATGATCCGTCATTCAGCCATAGTCTCTTCCGCTTTGGCTGCCTCTTCGGTACCTTCAACCCTTCCTGTCTCCAGATCCTCTCTACCCGCTTGTGGTTCACGTTCCATCCTTCGCTTCGTAAAAATACCGTGATCATCCGATATCCGTACCGCCCGTATTCTGTCACCATCTCGACGATACGGCTCTTCAGCTGCTCCTCCTCGGAGGTAATGATTTCAGGATGCCTCTGGGTGGAGCGATACTGTCCCAGTGCCCTGCATGCCCGTCGTTCGGAAACGTGAAGTTCTGTGCAGACCATAACGACTGCCTGCCGCCTCCTTGACGGGCTCAGGAGTTTCCCCGGGATACCTCCTTGAGGATGGCGTTGTCGAGGGAGAGATCGGCAACTATCTTCTTGAGCCTGGTGTTCTCTTTCTCGAGCTCCTTCAGGCGCTTGGCCTGCTCGACACGCATGCCCCCGTATTCTCTTCTCCAGCGGTAGTAGGTTTGTTCGGTGATGCCAAGCTTACGGACGGTCTCTGCTGCCGTAGCCCCCTGGGATAGGAGCACCTCAGCCTCCCTGAGCATTGTAATGATCTGCTCAGGGGTGAATTCCTTCTTCCTCATATCCTGCCTCCCTTGAATTTGGGTCCAGAGTATAACTCAACACCTGGACCGGTTTCAGGGGGCTAGACCAATCACAACCGTCAAATTGGCAAGGTCGAACCGAAATGGATATTCTGCGAATTCGGCTTCGAGTTCCTTAACATAGTAGCTTATTCGATTCGATGATATTGAGAATCGAAGCAAGACGTTCTGCGCTATCGTCTGCACCGGTGATTTTCTCAAGTTGTGCGACTTGCGCCTGTAGGCCATTCGCTCTTGCCCTCAAAACAACCAAATCATCGTCGTGTCGATAGGTTTGAAGAAAGAAACTTATGCGCCCAACCGTTTCAGCAGCAGCAGCATTTCGGCTGCCCATCTCCGCGATAACCGCATTCGCTGCAATTGCCGCTGCAAGCTCCTCCTCCTTACCTTTCAAGCGTTGGGTCAGTTCTGATACCTGATGCTCGAGTTTTTGTGAGAATTCCTCCAGGTGCGGACGCTCTTCCGCTACAAGCGTCAACTCTTGGTCGAGCGATTGGAGCTCCTGAAGGAGGACCTCAGCGATGGGGCTATCTAGATTAAGATCCTGCGGAGCGAATGGCCACTGCCATTCTCCTGATGCCGGTTGCTTGGGCAAGGCGTTAATGGATTCCAAACGACTTTTTTGCTCGATTGCCTCTGTCGTAAACCCATCTTCCTTCTGCGCAAACAATCGCGTTGCTCTCAATGTCTCAGTTATTGCTATTCTTTCTTTTCGAATTGCCGCTATCTCGTCTTCCAGCGCAGCGATGCGTTGCGTATCTTCATCAGGAACGGGAGCAGGCTTCCACTTGTCTATTTCCGCCAGTTTTGCCAATCGGAACGTGTCAATGAAAATGAGACACTTCCAGCAAATATTTAGTGTACCTCGCCATCGCTCGTTGGCGACGGTTTGTTGATCCAAACTGCGTCAGGCAATAACCCCGGTTTCGGCATCCTCCCCTTGAACCGTTCCGGATGTTTTTCATAGGCAGCCCGCAGCACGCCCTTACGATCTTCCAGGATCTGAGGCCCCTTACCATAATGGACATCTTCAGGGGTGAGAAGACCCAACCCCAAATGGTAGTGCTCGGCATTGTACCAGGGGAAGAATGTTTGACAAAAGGCCCTGGCATCCTCGATGGAGCCGAACCTTTCAGGGAACTCGGGTCGGTATTTCATGGTTTTGAACTGAGATTCAGAGTAGGGATTGTCATTACTGACCGAGGGTCTCGAATGGCTCTTGGCGACGCCGAGATCGGCCATGAGCAAGGCAACTGGTTTTGACGTCATGCTCGACCCCCTGTCCGCATGGATCAGGAGTTGATCGGGTTGGATCATCTGCTTGGCGCAGGTCTCCGCAATCAGTTTACGGGCCAGGGCGGCAAGTTCTCTGTGGGCCACCATCCACCCCACTACGTAGCGGCTGTAGATGTCGAGGATCACATAGAGATAATAGTAGGTCCACTTCACCGGCCCTTTGAGCTTCGTGATGTCCCAACTCCACGCTTCGTTGGGCGCCTTCGCAAGGATCTCCGGTTTTGCATACTGAGGACGGGATACCTGCTTTCTCCTCTCTTTCAGTTCACCCTCTTTTTCAAGAATCCGGTACATGGTGCGCACCGAACAGAGATAGCTCTTCTCATCGAGAAGGGTGGCGTAGATTTCCCGGGGCGCCTTGTCGATGAAGCGATCCGCATGAAGGACATCGAGCACATCATTCCGTTCCTCGAAGGAAAGGGCCAAAGGAGAGAGCCGGCACGAAGGTTTTCTCACGTGGATGCCGCCAACGGTAAAAGCCCGCACTGGATACGTCGAGGGCGTTGCAGGCCGGGCGGATACCCACTTCACGGGCAAGCGACGCGGTGATGTTCATGACTTCTCCTCGCTTGATCCCTTGAGCAGCTCGGCCACTTTTTTTTGGACATCGATAATGAGCTCCGCCTGCTTGAGCTTGTGCGCGAGCTTTTCGTTCTCCCGTTCCAGTTCGGCGTTACGGCGGATAAGGGGGGCAGTCTTCTGTGTGACAGGTCCTCTCTTCTTGGGAATGAGGCCCTGGTTAACCTGACGCCGCCACGAGGTAAGGCTCGATGAGTAGAGTCCTTCCCGGCGCAGGAGGGCTCCGATCTGGCCCTGCCCGTTACAGCTGTCCGCCTCCTTGAGAATTCGGAGCTTATACGCTGCGGTGAACTTCCGGCGCACCGTCTTCTCCGGCACCTCCGGATCAGGGATTACCTTGGGGTGTGTCGCTGCTGAATTCTTCTCGTCCATTATCGCTTTTTTCCTTCCCGCCCTCAGAGTCTAAACTATTGGGTGGGAAGTGTCTCACTTATATTGGCACAGAGGGGAGGGGTCTTAAGAATGCGCACCATTGTTGACACGAATTTCGATGATAGGCAAGAGTAGTATGCCCTCCCTTGTTTTCTGAAAGTCACCCATCAGTACTTCTCGAGCGCAAGGTAATACTCCGTAAAGCCTTTCTGGAGGTACACATGCGCACGAAACTCCAACCCGGCGAGACCGTTGCCCTGATTGTAAGGAAACACTGGCTTGTTCTGATGAAGCCCGCACTCTTTCTTACGGTGGTCCTTCTCTACGTACCCGTCCGCCACGTGAGAATCCTCGGGTTCGAGGCGTTGCTCAATTACCTGCTCCCCTATGCGGCGGCCCTTTCAGGAAGTTTGTTTCTCTACCGCTATCTCGATAGAAGGGTCAACGTCTGGGCGGTCACAAACGAAAGATTGATTGACGAATGGGGCCTTCTTACCCACAAATCCAAAGAGAATCCTCTCGACAAGATCAACGACATCGTGGTGGAGCAGACAATTCTGGGAAGGCTGTTCGGCTACGGAGGTATATCCGTCCAGACGGCCGCGAAGGCGGGCGAGACGATAATCGATTTCGTGGAAAGACCGGAAGAGTTGAAACAGACCATCAATGAGCAGAAGGCGCTACGGGCCGAAAGAGAGGACGGGCCGGACCCGACAGGGGGAGATCATCAAAGACATACGGTAGCTCTTCAAACGGTGTTGCTCCATGAAAGCGTACGGCCTCCATTCTCGTTGCGGTGCCCGCATTGCGGCGGAGAGATCGCCATCGACTATGCCGGGAGAGCCGGCCACAACCATAATGACGAGGCGGGAGAAAGGGCAGACCAGGAAGGCCAGGCGGATAGCGCCATGTCCGTCCTTGAATCACCTGAACGAGACTCTCAACCATCAACCGCCGAGGAAACGGAATCCCTGGCGGCTGGACCAAAGGTTGCGATAGACCCTTTCGGCTGGAAGAAGCGTGCTCGTTAGCTCTGACCCTTCAAGTTTCGCTGGAATTATCGCGACCGGACTCAGGGCAATAAAAAAAGGGAGGTTTCCCTCCCTGAAAGCGGTTATTGGTCAGGCCCTTGCTGCGTAAGCCACGAGGCCTCTTCTCTCCAGGATCTCGTAGTATGGAAGCGATCCGAGATCCAGTTGTTTCACATCCACCCTGGGCGATGCCGGCAGCACGTCTTCCTTGAACCGGATTCTCCTGCCGTAGCCTCTCATTTCGAGGGCTTTGACGATGTTCGCGATGAAACCGTAGCGCATCGCCTGTTTTTCCGTCACGTTCTCTTTGATGAGGGCCAAAAGTTCCTCGGCATTATCCTGGACCCGCGCAAGCTTTCCTTTTAGGTCCTGCCGGTCTCCGGATATCATCGTGTAGAAAACTCCTGTGGCTTCTGCATGCGTGCCTGCCAATATCATGGTCTCCTCCTTATGGTATTTTCCCCACTTCCTGCCCGTGGGGGTGTGAATATGCGAATTCCCCCTGCAGGATGGATGGGGTGAGGCAATAAAGAGGTGTTTATCTCCCTTTCGAAAAAGGGTGCTGAGTCTTGCGGATGTTTTCGGCTGGCGCCTAATGAAGGTACTGATTTACGGGAATATTACTTTTATGGTCAGCTGACCATAAAAGTAACTATGGTAAGAAAGAAATTATGTTGAGTTCACTCCAGCCCCCAGCGTCTAGACCACGCAAATTTTAGCGGCCCCCTGGATAGTTCTTCACATAATATCCTTCCTGAGAGTAAGTCATTCTGAACAAATCTATTTTAAGGAGGCATCGATGTTTAGAATGAAACTCTCAAAAGAATACCGTGTTTGCTACGAAGGATCGCGGTCCCGGGACCGGATTGACTCGCTCGTCGGTCAGTTGAGCATGATGGGTTATCCCAGGATGCGCATCTGCGAGATGGTGCGCGTTTGGCTTCGGTTCGCCAAATACTGTGACGACGCGGGCATGGACGTCCCTTCCAGCATCCATGCGGAAGAGGTGCAGTGCTACCTCGTGGAGCGGATTCAAGCAAGATGCTTCCGTCGTTGTGTGAGAATTGCGCTAAGGATCTTTATTGAGGCCGATGATAGCGGCAATTTCTCCCGCCGGGTCCATGCGCTGCCGAAGCCGGCAACGCCGATATTCAATGAGTGGGTCATCCCTTATTTACGTTTTCTCCGGGAGCACAGGGGGCTGAAAGAAACCACTCTGAGGGTGAACGCTCTTACGCTGGGTAAATTCACGGAGTTTCTTGATAGCCACGGCATTTGTGACATAAAAAACGTCGACGTCGGTCTTGTCCACGATTTCTGTCGTAATCCCGGCAATTGCAAACCAAATACCTGGGTCCTGCGTATGAGCCATCTGCGGTGTTTTCTGCGATTCGTGTTCAGCCGGAACGGATTGGAACGCGATCTCTCGCTCGCCGTCGCAGCAGCCAAGCATTTTCGCCATGCGGGGCTTCCCGACGTTCTGACAGGCGCCGAGGTTGACAAGATCCTCGGTTGTGTGGATCGCTCGAACGGCCGGCGAAAAAGAGATTTCGTCATACTCTTGCTGGCCGCGTGTTATGGAATGCGCCCCTCCGACATCCTCCGGCTTCGTTTAGATGATATTCACTGGCGTGAGCGGTCCATCGTTTATTGCCAGTCCAAGACGGGCAAACCGATCACCTTGCCGCTCCTGCCAGAGATATCGGAGGCCCTTATAGATTACCTTCGCTCGTGGCGCCCGCCTACAAAGTCACGGTGCATATTTGTTCGCCACAAGGTTCCGTTCGAGCCGTTTGCATCAAAAGACCCCCTGTACTGGATCATGCCTGAAGCCCTTCGTCGAGCAGGGATTTTCAAACGCCCCGGATCGCGAGGTCTCTATCTCTTCCGTCACACACTTGCTGCGAGGCTGCCCGGGGCTCACGTCTCAATCAAGACAATTGGCGACATCCTCGGACACGCCTCGTTACAATCTACATTCGTCTATACGAAGGTGGACCTATCAGCTCTGCGATCGGCTTCTCTTTCCATCACGGAGGTGCTGCAATGAGCGAAGAGGCCTTAATGTCTCCGCTGGCCTTTCAGGTCCAGCGATTCCTTCAGTTTAAACGAGCCGCTGGGTACCGTTACGATGTGGAAGGGCGGCAACTGCGAATGATGGATCGGTTCCTGGCATCACACCTTAAGCCGCACGACCCCGTCATTACTGACGCCATTGTTAGGGCCTACGTAACGCTCACAGATAAGAATGCTTTGGGCCGTTTGACCGTTCTACGCCAATTTTGTCGTTTCGTTGCTCTGGAAGAACAAAGGACGTTCATTCCGCCCCGAGGTTTTCTCGGCATTCGCAAGAGGTCTTTTGTACCCCGGATCCTGACCCGAAATGAAGGGAAGAGGTTCGTAAAGGCCTGCTTAAGCTTTAGCCTTCCTATCCAACGAAGTGCGCCCCTGCGCGCCATGTTGCACGGAACAATGCTCCTGCTCCTTTACTTGGCGGGTCTGCGGGTAGGAGAGGTTCTATCCCTGCGGCTGGAAGATGTGGATCTCGCCAATGGGGTTATCAGGGTTCAGAGAGGGAAATTCGGCAAATCAAGGCTCGTGCCGCTGGCGCGGGACCTCACTGACCTTCTTGAACAGTGCCGGACTTTTGTGGAGCGATCTCTGGGAATGCGCCCTCCCGATGCCTGTTTCTTCCCTAGGCCGACAGGTTCCCCATACCACAGAGTCGCCTTGTGGGAATCGTTCAAGAAGGTCCTGGTAGAAGCAAACATCCCTTATGCGGGCGCTGGTTGGCGTCTGCGTCTTCATGACTTACGTCACGCCTACGCTGTTCACAGGATGATGTTGTGGTGCGAACAGGGCGCGGACCTGGGGGCTCAGTTGCCGATCCTTGCCACCTACATGGGCCATGTCGGTCTGTCGAGCTCCCAGTATTACCTACGGCTGACCGAAGATGTTCTGGAGGGGGTAGTGAACCGCTACCAGAGCCGGTTTGGCCATCTCATCGAAGAAAGGAGAGCAAAATGAGTATCGCTCTTGCAGCATTAATTACAGATTTCTTTATGCTCTACCTGGTCAAGGAACGAAACGCAAGCCGTCATACTGTGCTCACGTACCGGGACGCACTCAAGATGTTTCTATGCTTCGCCGCCCGGCTCCACCGCCGCGCCGTCGACCGCCTTTCCTTTGAGGATCTGTCAGCCGAGACGATCTTGGAATTCCTTAATCACCTGGAAAAGGAGCGGAGAAACAGCATAAACACTCGCAACGCACGCCTGGCGGCAATCCATTCCTTCTTCCGTTACGTCCTTTGGCGAGAGCCGGAACTTGCCTTGTTCTGCCAGCGCATCCTTGCGATACGTTACAAGAAGGCCTCCCAAAGGGTCTTGGGTTACCTGACCGAGGAAGAAACGAAAAGCCTTCTTGCCCACGTGGACCGCACTGCGGTGAGGGGTGAACGGGACTACGTGCTTCTCGCGCTTCTCTATGATACAGGCGCACGAATACAGGAATTGCTTAACCTCACGCCGGCTGCGTTCCGCCTCGAGAGGCCTGCCTTCGTGCGAGTAACCGGAAAAGGACGAAAGGACCGCCTTTGTCCTCTCCTTCCCCAGACGGCCCGCGTCGTCAGCCGCTTTCTGGCCGAGCAAGGCCGTTCCCCGGAAGACGATAAGCCATGCTTCTTGAATCGTTATGGACAGCAACTCTCGCGGTATGGCGCGCGTTACGTTATGAAGAAATACCTGGCCGCCGCCAAGCAAGAGATGCCTCGCCTGGGTAGATCAGGCATTAGTCCCCACACGCTGAGACATACAAAAGCCATGCACCTGCTCCAAGGGGGAATGGATCCCATTACGATCAAGAATATCCTCGGGCACGCGAATCTCAAATCAACCGAGGTGTACGTAGAGACGAATCTGGAAATGCGGCGAGAGGCTTTAGAACGAGTCGGCACTCCCTCCCGAGATAAAAAGAAAGCCAAACCGCTTCCCCAAAATCTGCTTAGATGGTTAGAGTCTCTGTGAACGTGCGGAACGAAGCCGTTCTGCGGCGGCCGCGAGTTTCGGGGCTCCCATGCTCTCCAACCTCTTCCCTTAAACGGAGTTGGTGTTTTTGCATCCTTCACGCAAGATCTCACCGGAACCGGCATCACAAGGGGGCCGCCGGTCGGCTTCTGTTGGCGGCGACCGGAATACCGTCATAGATAGCCACCCTCACCCCCCCCCCAAAAGGACAGAAGGATTATGTACCCTGCTTGGCTCACACTGCAGTCCTTCAGGGTAATCTTCAAAAGGAAAGGATTCTTTCGCTCAATGGCTTCACACAACTGGTAATTTTGCCTGTTTCACGATTTCTGAGGATAACCATTCATAAGGTTGAAACGTAGGTTGAAGAGGCCCCGCTCATCCTGCCTAAGTACATTTGCGTCGTCTGACAAAATGAAGGTGAAGATACGGCCCCACAATCTGAGACGCCATTCAGCAACCTATGCGAGCCGGAACGGAGTTCCCCTCGAAGTCATATTCAGATCCTGGTGGCCTCATGATGTAATATGAGAGGTGTGGTGGAAGCAGGGTGCCATAATAGTAAGCAAGCTGAAATAGCGCATCCGACTTTGCAAATTCTCATGCATGATTTCATCCCGCTAAAATGAAGAGGGGCGTGGGTGGATGGCCATATCGGCCAATGACGAGACGTATAAAGGATGGTTATTCTAACTTGCCAGCAAGAGGCAACAACCCGTCGAGGCGCTGTAATCCAGGATGAGGAAACGGTCCTACACTTTAAAGTTATGAACAACCCCTTCAAAGATTTTGACAGGTCGAAAACGCTTGCCGCTGTCTGGGGTATCTCCTCTGAGAAGAAATTGGTCTCTTGCGTCACCACCGAAGTCTGGTTTATGTCTCTCGCAATCTCGTCGGTCGCGGCGCTCATCCCCCCGTGGCATTCGTTATCTGGTGGACGCCGACCTGCAGTTGGTTGATACTTTTTACGATCACTTAGAGGGCGGTCGATACCTGCGAGGAGTATCTCACCTCGGTGCCCACCTTATCTTCCGCCGTGTCCATGGATACCAAGGTTTCTCTTACCCACCGCTGATGATGTGCAAGCTTGAAGATAGGAGCCGAGAAATCGCTTTATGGCCATGAGGTCTATCTGGGCGGAGGAACAGATGGTAAGGATGGTGCTGCCGGTGATCGCCCGAGATAGCCACAAGAAGGGTGAAAATCCTTACAACGAGAGAGGCCATGCGGGGCGTGGAGGCGTGGCGGTCCGCTTCTTCGTACCTGAACTTGATCCTTCGCCCATTGTACCCGTTGTCTCATCGCCAGAGCAGGGGAAACGGAGGCTTTCGGCGTCTGAAGGCTTTGCGAAGTAAAATCCCTGAGCCAGCCTACACCCCATTTCCCGTAGGCGGGAAGCTACCTCGCTTGTCTCAACACCTTCAGCCACCACATCCAGACCGAGTACATTGGCGAGTTGGAAAATGGCGGCCACGATCTGCGAGCTGCTTGAATCGAGCCCGAGTCCCATTATAAAACTCCGGTCCACTTTCAGCTTTTGCACGGGAAAGCGCTGGAGGTAGCTGAGCGAGGAATAGCCGGTCCCGAAATCATCGAGGCTCAGATGAAGGCCCATTCTTCTTAGCTCGGAAAGAACGTTATTTGTGTGCTCCAGGTTATCCATCAAGACGCTCTCCGTAAGCTCCAGTTCAATACATTCGGGCGAGAGCCCGAATTCATCGAGAATCTGTTTGACGACCGAGGCAAAATCGGATTGTTTGAGCTGATGCCCGGAGATGTTGACTGCGACAATCGGTGAAGAACCGCGAGACGTTTGCCATTCCGAGATCTGCTCGCAAGCTTTTCGTAACATCCATTCTCCGATCGCGACGATCAGACCGGTGTCTTCCGCAAGGGGGATGAATTTGTCAGGAGACACAACACCACGTTCAGGATGCTGCCAACGTATTAGTGCTTCCAGGGACACCATGGAGCCCGTCTCGAGTGACACGACGGGTTGATACTGAAGAAATAACTCCTGTCGCTCGACAGCCCTCCGCAATTCGCTTTCAAGTTCGATAAGGGCCACTGTATTCTGATACATCGATTGGTCAAAGATGACATGATAGCCTCTGCCCATAGCTTTTGCCTGATATACCGCTATGTCTGCATTCCGAAGGACATCCTCCGGTTTTTCATAATCGTCTGACGCGACAACGATCCCTATGCTTGCGAGCATGACGATGTCATGGCCATCGAGGCTCATCGGTTGCGACAGGCTGCATTCAATCCTCTCCGTTATCATGGTCGCTGTCGTCAGGTCGACGACATTTTCGAGGAGGATGACAAATTCGTCTCCCCCCAACCTCGCCACCGTGTCGCCGGGTCGGACGCAGGACTGCAGCTTCTGCCCGATGCCGGTAAGAACCTTGTCTCCCACGATGTGGCCGAGGGTATCGTTCACATTCTTGAACCTATCGAGGTCAAGGAAGAGGATAGCGAAGGTCTCCTTCTTGGAGCGTTTCACGCGGCCCAGAGACTGTTCGAGTCTATCCATGAGAAGTGAGCGGTTCGCCAGACCGGTAAGCGGATCATAGAGGGCGTCGCGAAGGAGCTGGTCCTGGGCCCTCCGACGGTCGGTGACGTCCCTTACGATGCTCAACGTCTCGTTCTGCCCGCTCCCCACGACCCTCGCTTCAAAGTAGCGCACCGTTCCATCAAGAATCAGCTGATACTCCAGATTCTCCGTGGTGCCCTTATTGAGGGCGTTTTCCATGGCCTTCATGGCGTTTTGAACAATATGGGGGGGCAGGGTCTCATAGAGCTTCTTTCCGGTCACCTGACTCCGGGCGTCGGCAAGGTCGAAGTCCTTTGACACTCTTGATTCGAGAATTGTTCCATCGTTACTTATCCGGAACATGGCGTCGGGAATTGCACTCAAAAGAGCACGGTTCTTTGCTTCGCTTCGACTGAGGTCATCAATGAGCTTACTTTCCCGGACCATGTGCCGTATTCTTTGAGCCAGGACCAGCCAGTTAAAGGGTTTGGTGATAAAATCAGTAGCGCCGACCTCATAAGCTCGATGGATGGATTCTATGTCGTCGAGTGCGGTCACCATGAGAACGGGCAACAACTTCCCTCCCGGTTTCCGGCGTATCTCTTCACAGAGGGCGAAACCATCCATTATCGGCATCATTACATCGGCGATAACGATATCGGGTTTCAGTTGCTCAAATATTCGCAAGGCGACCGCACCGTCTTCCGCCTCCTCCACGGCAAAGCCGGCGTTGAGCAGGGCTTCCCCCGTGACGAGCCGAGCGGCGACCTCATCATCCACGATCAGCACAGTCGGCTTCTTGGAACCTTCAACGGACCTACCCATTGTGATCTCCTTGCATCATGTTCGCTTATATCGCCTGACTCTGTAACTCCTTTCAGGAAGGTGCTTTGTCTCTACCGTGAAGCAATACGGGTTCGCACCTGTGCCGCCAAAGCTCTTTCAACAGACTCGAATTCCTGTTCTATGGCCATAAACAAGCCCATGGCTCCCTTAACCTCGTTCTGACGAGCGAGGGCTCCGAGATCCGTGAGCAGGGACGACAAATGGACGGCGCCGACATACGCACTGTTCGATTTGAGCTTGTGGGCGAGACGAAAGGTATCCCGAGTGTTTTTGTCCTCCACCGCCGCTCCAAGGGCCTTGATTGTTTCCGCTGCGTCTTCCAGGTAATGGGTAACGAGTTTGTCTACGAGGTCGGGAGTACCTTCCCGCTGGAAGGCCCGAACGCTATCAAGGACCGATATGTCGATCACCGGGCCGCGGGCTTCTGCCTCCCCTTGCCGGCCCCGTCTTTGTCTGGTGTCAGAGCCATCCCCGTTGTCAGCAGTGGTAGTGCCCGACTTTGTCGGCGTCAACACGTTTTCTCCGGCGTGTCGTTGTGTTTTCACTCTTCCCTCCTCCCCGCATTTGAAGCTTCGATGCCTCCATTGCCATCAACGATAGCCTCGCCTGTCTTTCCTTCTCTTTCATGTAATCCAAAACCAAATTTATGGATAGCCTCTCGTGCAAGCCTCGCTCTCGCACGTTCAAAAGAACGTCACATCGTCGCCGCCTTTAGTCGAACCCGTCCCGTTGTTCGGCGCCCCCGGCGACCGCTGTAACACGTCCGCCGCAACCTTTCTCTCCCGTTCCATCGTGTAGACTATCTCGATCTTTTTGAGAATCTCCTCTTTCATTCCAAGGTGGACGAGTTCGTTCTCGATGTCCGCAGCCAGATCTATGCTAGAAAGCTCCTCCCTCATCGTATCGAGGATCTGAACGACATGGCCGACCACCTGTTTCGTCACATCTTCAAACTGGAGGTCCACGACGATCGCCTCAATCTCTTCCTTGAGCCGAGAGGCATTGCCAACCGAATCCTGCATCATGGCTGCCAGCTGCGACGTGGTTTCAGCCATGGAAGAGAGGAAGTCTTTGAGACGAGCTATAATCGAATTGATGAAAGTTTTCTCCACCTCTATTGCGTCTTTAATAGAGGCATGTGTTTCCACAATAAAGGCATTCGTTGACGCGAGCCCCGCCTTTACCTCACGGGCAGATCCCGCGGACCTCATGGCAAGCTTACCCACCTCCTCTGCTACCACGGAGAAACCACTGCCTACCGCGCCGGCCCGGGCCGCCTCGATACTTGCGTTCAGGGCCAGGAGTTTGGTGTTGTCCGCTATATCGGCAATCTCGTCCGAAAAGGGGAGGATGCCCCTCACTTTGCCCAAAATCTCGTCGAGCTTCTGCATGTGGTCAGCCTTGCCCTCCACGATTTTTTGCAGGTCTTCACTTAAGCGCCTGACCACTATCTCATGCCCTAAAATACCGTCTCCCCCTGATTCGTCGTTCCGTGAAAGCTTTGCCCGGCGCTTTTCGTCAGTCTGAGCGATCTTTCCTCTGACGCTCTTCAATACGCTTGCAGTCGTATCTATGCTCTTCGAGATCTCATCCGTCAGTCTTGTAAACTGGGAGACCAGATCAACGGCCGACCCTTCGACCCTCGAAGACGCATCCTTTAGTTGTCCCACAAGCACGGGGATTGTCTCCCTCACCAGGATGAGTTTCCGCTGAAACGGCATAATCATGTTCGCTATCTTCTCGAGGTGCGCATCCCTCTGTGGGGATTGACGGTTGAGGGAGCTCTGCCCTTCAGCTCTCCGAGGCTTCGATCTGCCCCCTCGAGAAAAAACTGTTGATAGCGCATACCCGGCGGTTGCTGCTGCGAGCAAGAGGACCGCTAAGAGCCAAAAAGGTATAAACACTGGCTTAAGCCTCCCGCCCTACCTCCTGATCTCCCCACGTTACGCCAGGGAGTCGAGGTGGAGGACTACACAAGTTTTTCAGGGTTGAGCACCAGCACGGCTCGGCCATCCCCAAGGATGCTCACACCACTCACCACATCTATCTGCGAAAGCGATTCAGGCACAGGTTTGATGGCGACCTCCATATTCTTGCAGAGGCGATCGACCACAACACCCAGTTTGCCCGTCCCAACCCTTACGATCACCATGGGCACTTCTTCTCTATCGGACGTCACCTCTCTCTTCCCGAGTCTGCTCTTCCGGGCGCCATTGTTTCCTCCGTCCAGCAGCATCTCAAGCGTGCCCGCAGGGAGCACTTCGTCCCGGTGGCAGAATCCCCACCGATCATGAAGCTTTCGCAGCCGTTCAGGCGCCACTTTTACCGTTTCAACGACATAATCGAGAGGGAAAGCATATGTTTTGCCGAGTGACTCTACGAGGAGAGCGTCGCTCACGCCCATCTTCATGGGAATGGTAAGAGTTATCTCGGTGCCTGAACCCTCCTCGGAGTGGACTTCCACCTTGCCGCCAAGGGACGTCACCGCGGTGTTTACCACATCCATGCCGACACCGCGACCGGAAATATCGGTTGCTTCCGCCTTCGTGGAAAAGCCCGGCATAAAAATCACCGTAAGGATGGAATCATCGTCAGGCGACGCCACGTCCATCCCAAGGCTTTTAGCCTTCTCATAGACCTTATGCCTGGATATGCCCCTGCCGTCGTCAACCACCCGGATGATGAGATCGCTCCCCTCCTGCCATGACTTGAGCAGTATGGTTCCCCGCTCCGGCTTTCCGGCGGCCCTGCGCTCCTCGGGGGTTTCTATCCCATGATCGCATGAGTTCCTGATGATGTGGATCAAGGGGTCGGAAAGCATGTCGCCCACATTTTTATCGATCTCGGTGTCATCCCCCTCGGTTGCCAGCTCTATCATTTTCTGCTGTTTCCGCGAGATATCCCTGACAACCCGCTGGAACTTCTGGAATATGCCCCTGATGGGGACCATCCTGAGGGACATGACGCCCTGCTGCATCTCGTTCGTCACCCTGGAAAGAAGGTAAAGGTTGTCCTTGAGCGACCGGATCATCGCCTGGGGTACGGAAGCGATGGCGCCCAGTTCACCCAGTAGATAGTCGTAGGTGTTCCGGGCCACGAGAAACTCTCCGGCCATATTAGTGAGCTGGTCGATCCTGCGCTCATCTACTCGGATGGTCTTCGTTTCACTCTCGACGGCCCCCGGATGCGCCTGCCTTGCCGCTTCCATCAATTCCTGCGCGTGCAATGCCTCTTGCACGTCCGATGTGGTAACTTTCCCTTCCTCGACAAGCATCTCGCCGATCGGCTTCTGGCGGGACAGGACCTCCTTGATGTCCTGTTCGGTGACCTTGCCCTCCTCGACCAGTATCTGCCCCAGCCGCTTCGGACCCGCTTCCAGTCCCGCAATGATTGCGACAATCTCCTCTACTGCACTGTGCAGGGCACCCTCATCATGCAGCAGACCCGTGGCATGACCGCAGAGAAACGAGAGCCTTTTCAATCCGACGAATGCGGAGGCTCTTTGCAGACCATCGAGAGACCGGGCGACTATTTTCAGTGTGCCGTCGCCGAACGGCCCTGCCTTGAGAGCGCCCGAGAGTATCTCCCTGTGTTGAAACGACTGTTCAAGAAAGGCCTTGATGGTTTCGTCAGATACGGCAGCGACTACGTGCTCCGCCAACCCCCGTTCCGGTGCCGTGATGATAGATTGCCGGAGTTGTTCGTAGAGCGGCGGAAGCTTCATCCTCTTCTCGCCGGCCCCCAGCTTCTTTATGGCGTCCCGCAAGAAGTCAGTCGCTTTGAGAAGAAGGTCGACAATATCGGACGTCCGCTTCATAGCCCCGGAACGGAGACGCTCGAGCAGCGATTCGAGCGCATGGGCAAAAAGGACCACGTTTTGAAGACCGATGTAGCCTGCATCTCCTTTCAGGTTATGGACAGTCCTGAAAATATCGTTGAGCGCATTTTGAGAGTTATTGCGCTCATAGTCAATGACGGCCCTTTCAAGAGACTCGATCATCTCGCTTGCACCGACGAGAAACTCCCTCAGGCTCTCTTCGTTAATGCCGGGGTCTTCAGAATCTGCATCAACGGACCCGGCATCAGACGTCTCTTTCCCAGGATATCCCAGTTCGGTCACAGAGATGAGTCCGGGGTCAAGGGCCATCTCCCGGACCTCGGATGCTTCTCTATCGGTCGCAAGGTAGACGACGGGGTGGAGATAGAGACAGAGGGGCTTGAACTCACCTAATGCCGGTACCGACCGATGACCGGCGGTGGGGATGTAGCGCGCCGAGATTAACTGAAGGTTTTTCAGCAATACGGCAGGGTCGTAGCCGTTTTCGAATAGCTCGGAAGTGAAGTTGACCTCGACCCTGTAGAGATGAAGCCTGTCCTCGGTCGCCCCATCGAGTGATACGGAGAGCTCCGGTGGGAGTTCCTGGAGGGATGGGCTCGCTTGCAGCAGAACAGCCTGCCCCTCCGGTGCACCGCCCTTCGGTCCGTTTTCAGAATGACTGTCCGGCGGCGCCTGGTCACCCTTGTCGCGTACGAGCAGACCGGCCAGACGCTCAAGAAGCCCCTCGTCGACAGCGGGCTTCTCCCCTTTCTCGTATGCGCTTGCCATCTCTCCTATTGCATCGGTTCCCGAAAGGACTATATCGACGATGTCGGAGGTCAGCGTGATAGTGCCTTCCCGTACGCCGCCGAGGAGTTCCTCAAAATGGTGCGCAAATTGGCCCAGGACATCCATACCAAACATGCCGGCGCTGCCCTTGATGGTATGGATGCCCCTGAAAATGGCATTCAAGAGATCCCGGTCTTCCGGCGCGGTCTCCGCCTTGAGGATATCTTCGCTCACCTGATCGATGATCTCACGTATTTCCTGGCAAAACTGCCGTTTGTATGTCTCGGTATTCTGCTCTATGGACACGGTTTTCCCCCGTTTCTATCCGATAATTTTTTTAACGACGCCGACCAGCACATCCGGCTTGAAGGGCTTGACGATCCATGCCTTCGCCCCTGCCTGCTGACCCTCCTGCTTTTTCTTGTCCTGGCTCTCCGTGGTCAGCATGACAATGGGGATGAATCTCGACTGAGGCGCCGCCTTTGCCGCCTTGATCAGCTCGATGCCATCCATGTTCGGCATGTTAAGGTCGCTCACGATCAGGTCAACCTTCTTCCCGGTGAGCTTTGTCAGCGCGTCCCTGCCGTCCGATGCTTCGACCACCTCGTAGCCTTCCCGCTTGAGCGTCATGGCAATAAGGCCCCGCATCGAAGCAGCATCATCGACGATCATAATGGTTCTGGGCATGAATTCCTCCCGCTCAAGTCTTTTTCACTTAATCCATAAAGCGCAGCCAGTTCCCTGAACCTTTCGGAAGGCCGGGAAATCAGAAACTCAATTCCTTTCATCTCCGCCGTGAGGCTAAGCGAGACGAGTAATTGGAGGTACGCGGTGTCCATCTCTTCCACCCGGGCGCCGTTCACTTCAACCTTGCGAACATTCTTATGTTTTGCAAGCTTCTCTCTAAGGAGGCGGGTATCCTCCTCCACGCAGGCAATCGTCGATTCTTCTGAAAGGTTCATGGATAAAACTTTTCCCTTCCCGGCTACCTTAATCACGTGAGCCTCCCGTGAGCATCTGAAGGTGAAGGACAAGCGTTTGCGGCTTCACCGGCTTTACGATGTAGAGATTTGCGCCGGCCGCGAACCCCTTCTCCCTGTGGACGGCCTCTTCCTGGGTGGTCATGATGATGATGGGCGTTTCTTTTTCTTCCTGCCTGTACTTCCTGATAAAGGTCAGGCCGTCCATGTTCGGCATGTTGATGTCGCACAGGATCACATCATACGGACGGAGCAACGCCTTCTCCAGCGCCTCCACCCCGTCCGATGCGCCTTCCGCCTGAAACCCCGAGCTCTTCAGGATGTTCATGTGAAAATTTCGCACCACAGGAGAGTCGTCCACTACCAGCACATTTCTCATACGTTTTACTCCTTGCAGTAGATGAGGTAGCCCCCGGCTCTCGTCAGCTTGAACGCCGTGGTGATGCGGCCGACCGATTCACTGGAACCGAGAAATACGTATCCCCCCTTGTTCAGGGCAATATAAAAATGATCGACCAGTTGCTTCCGCGATACATCGTCAAAGTAGATGAGGACGTTTCTGCAGAAAATGAAATCGAATCCCCTTTTTTCCCTGAGCGCAGGCTTATCGGCAAGGTTCAGATGTTCGAATCTCACCGAGTTCCTTATCTTGTCGGACAGCGCAAACGTCTCTCCCCCGTTTTTCTTGAAGTATTTCGAAAGGTATTGCTCCGGCACGTCTCTCACGCTCCGTGGTTCATAGATACCGGCACGAGCCTTCTTGAGCGCCGTGTTGTCTATGTCAGAGGCCAGGTTTATGATATCCCAGGCCGAGACGTCATCAAGCATCTCGCGAAGGATGATCGAGATGGTGTATGGTTCCTCGCCCGTGGAGCAGCCTGCCGACCAGATGCGCAGGGTGTAATCGCGGGCCGCAAGTTTCCTTTCCACAACGTCGGCGAGGCAGTGTTCAGCAAACGCCTGGAGTTGGGGGAAATCCCTGAAAAAATAGGTCTCGTTGATGGTGAGAAGGTTCACGAGGCTCTGAAATTCCTCGCCGGCGCCGTCCGAGAACCGCACGTATCGTATGTACTCAGCGGGACTGGATATTCCTGTGAAGTCGAGACGGTTCTCCACCCGTTTGGAGAGAAAGAATATCTTCTTCGGCTCGAGGCGTATCCCGATCCGCCGGTAAATGAGGTCGCTTAAGGTTCCGAATTCATCAACGGTCAGTTCCACGTTAGAGTTTCCCTCCGGCGACGGGCCCGGCATCGAGGCACTCGCGGCAGAACGACCGGAGGTCCTCATCGTCTGCTTTGTTCAGGATCTCTTCGATCGTTTTTCGTGCCCTTGCCGTGCCGCTCCGGGCGAGAAGCGCAAGCGCGCCGTATTGCAGGTCCTCCCTGAGCGACGGTGCGGCAACTAAGTGATGGAGCGCGTCTTGCGCCTCCCGCCCCAGGACCACCCCGCCGAGCCGCTTTTTCGCCTGGCCGAGCATAGTGATGATATCTTCCGCATAGACATCGACGTCAGGGACAGAACCGAGGATCCGGGCGACATCTTCCTCGCTGCACGTCATGCCGACCAGTTTCATCAACTGGGGAAGATGGATCCGGTTCAGGTCGTTGACGCCCTCTTCGAGCATTATGAGGCAAACAACAGCTTTGATGGCGCCTATGTCCCCTACGGAGGAGAGGGCCTCCATTATCGTGGCCCGGAGCATGGGTTCGGGATCGGTCCGAAAGAGTGCGAGCATCTCCCCGACGCTTCCTGTGTCCCGCAACCTGCCGAGGTACTCCACCGCCGTGATCCGCACATTGGGTGCGGTGTCGTGCAGCCCGGCCCGGATGGCGAGACGCGCATGGGGCAGGCCTGTCTCCATCAGCGCATCGAGGATCATCTTGCGCACCTCACGGTCCGCCTCATCCAGGCGGGAGGCAAGAAAGGCTACGGCATCATCTCCCCCTGCACCGAAGATGGAGACGGCCGCATTACGCAGGTAGGCGTCTTCAGACCGAAAGAGCTCGAAGATCGAAGGGTAGGTGCCGGAACAGTCAAGCTTTTTAAGGGCGAAGAGCATTGCGTCCCGCACTACCTGGGAATTTTCCGCTTTCAAGCTGATCACGAGGTAAGGGACCGATTCAGGTACGCCGGCCTCACAGAGATCCTCCACGGCGTAAAGGCGTTCCCCTTCATCCGCGCTTGCCAGACTCTTCCTTAGTACATCGAGTTTATGTTGTCCTTTCATCTGGTTTCCCTTCCCTAAAACAACTTCTTTACGGCCTTCACGATCTCCGCCGCGACCGCATAGCTTGGGGCGACGATCTCTGCGCCTCCCCGCTCTATCGCCTCTCTCGGCATGCCGAAGACGCAGGCCGTCTCTTCACTTTCGGCAATCGTGATACCGCCGGCCTTCCGTATCTTCACCATGGCATCCGCCCCGTCGTCCCCCATGCCCGTCATGAGGACGCCTACCGTCTTTCTGCCAAAAACATCAAGAATCGACTCCATCATCACACCGACGGATGGCACAAAGAGGTGTTCGGGCGTGGTGGAGAGGCGGATCATGATCTCCTGGCTGCTTTTTTGCCTCAGGAGCAGGTGGTATCCGCCCTTTGCGAGGTAGCCGGAGTTATTCTTGGCCGTCTCTCCGGCCTCGGCCTCCTTTATGGGAATTCCGGCGACCTGGTCGAGCCGGTTTGCAAACGTGGCAGTGAAGTTTGGAGGCATGTGCTGCACGATAAAGACCGCGGCCCCAAGGTCGGCCGGAAGCTCGGGGAGGACCTCGAGGAGCGTCTTCGGGCCGCCCGTGGAGATACCGAGGACAACCGCCTTCTTGAGCGGTCCCGTTTGGATAGCCTGTTTTACCGGCGGCGGCGCAACCCGCTCCTTGGCTCTCCGTAATCTTTTCGCTATCCGTTTCAGCGTCCCGTCCTTGGCCGCCGCCTTTACCTTCTGGCGTATCTCGTCCGAGACCTTCCTGATATTCATCGAAACGGTGCCACCCGGCTTCGACACGTAGTCGAATGCACCCAACTCCAGCGACTCGAAAGTGGCCATGGCTCCTTCCTGCGTGAGGGAGCTGACCATCACCACCGGGCAAATCCCGTCCGCCACGATGTACTGGAGCGCGGTGAGCCCGTCGGTGCCGGGCATGTTCACATCCATTGTCACCACATCGGGCTGGAGGGCCCTCGCCTTGTTTACCCCGTCTTCGCCGTCCCTGGCTGTCGCGATTACTTCAATGGCAGGATCTGCCTCCAGGAGCTGCTTCATGGCCTTACGCATGAAGGCGGAGTCATCAACTACGAGGACCCTTATCCTTTTACCTTTTTGCATTACCTGATCCGCCTATCTTTGAACTTTCGTTCTGCCCGTCTGCCTGGAACGCGGCGCGGCATAGGTTTGAGGTTCCCGCCCGGCCGTCGCTTCCCCGGCCTGACCCTGCCCGGACACCCTGTTTAGCTCCTTCTGTTCCTTCATGCTGAGTATCTTAGACACATCGATAAGAAGGATCATGCGGTTGTTATTGTCGATCTTGCCCAGACCCTTGATGAATTCGGTTTTGGAGTCCCCCTGGATCACCTCCGGCGGGGGCTCGATGTATCTCTGGGTGAGACGTATTACCTCGGATACCGCGTCGACGATGAGGCCTGTGAGTTTTCCGCCCATGTTGATGATCATGACCCTGGTCGATTCGTCCCGCTTGCCTGCTTCCATGTCAAACCGCTTCCGCAGGTCGATGGCGGGAATAACATTCCCTCTCAGGTTCATAACTCCCTCAACGAAGGACGGGGCTCGCGGTACAGAGGTGATGTGGTCGAGTCTGTTGATTTCCTGCACATCCTCTATACCCAGGCCGAACTCCTCCTTACCCAGCCTGAACGTCACGAGTTGGATCTCATCCTCTTTGGCGGCAGTCCTCGGCCCGTCCGTCTCAGCGGTATCTGTTCCCATAGCCTTCAGTTCCTCCACGATCTCGGTATCGAGAATTTTTGCATCATCGAGCAGCATGATGAGACGCTTTCCCTCGTCCAGCTTCACGACGCCCCTCAGGTTCTGGGACTTCTCCGTGCCGAGAATGGTCGGCGGAGCGTCGATGATGCTCTCGGGCACCCTGATCACCTGCTGCATCCGGTCGACGAGAATGCCTACCGGCATGCGCCCGGTCTCCACGACGAGTACCCTCTGGTCCTCCTGCATGCAGGCCGTGACGGCCTGCTTGAGGTCAGTCATCGTGGTGAGGAATTGCTCCGAAACAGGAACGACATCGCTCTCGAAAAGCTTCAGCGTTTCTTCGTGCGACTTCTCCTTTTGGGCTGCTACGATCGATACAGCGGCTGCATGGAGCCTATGGTGCACTAACCTGATGGCCTGGATCACCCTGCCGATCTCCTCGCTGGAGGTCCTGAAATTCTCGAGCCATTTCCCAAAGCCGCAAAGGGCATGATCGGTGATTCCGGTGAAATGGCTGCCCGTTTCAACGGCCTGTCTCAAAGATGCTGTCCAACGCTTGTGAAACTCCTCGGCGTCGTCGAGTACGGCCGTAATATCGTCAATGAGGGAGTCGGCATCGAACAGCTTCCTGATGTCAACAATCGGGAGAAGCGTATCCCTCACCGTGAAGATACCGAGTACGTACGACGGCGCCTGCGGCACCTCCGTGATGCGGCCTACCCTCAGGACCTCCCTGACCGACTCTATGGGAAAACCATATTCCTCATCGGCAACAAGGAACGTCACAAGCTGCATCTCCTTCGCGCCGGCTGCGAGATCAGCCGTTGCCTCACCAGTTCTTACCGCAGCCTGCCCGCTTTCTCCCTGGGCGTGGCCGCCTGAGTTTATGGCGCAAAGATTTTCTACTTCAAGCTCCATGATGATCTTTTCGCCATTTTCTGTCTTTATCACATTGTTGATGTAGCGCACGTCCACCCCCGAGGCAAGAAGCTTGGGAGGTGGCTCGATGCTCGCATTCTCCATGCTGACCACGCCCTTCACGCCGTCGACCACGACCCCGGTGAGCGTCTTGCCCGTGTCGATCACAAGGACCCGCGTGCTGTCGGTGACATCGGAAAGATTGACCCCGAGCCGCATCCTCGCATCGACCACGGGCAGCACATTGCCCCGAAGGTTTGCGAGACCGGTCAAATAGTCGGGCGCTCTCGGCACCGTCGTGATATCGGGGTATCGCACGATCTCCTTTACCCTGCTTATCCCTATCCCGAAGAGCTCTTTTGCAACGTGGAAGGTGACGATCTGCTCATCCTGAATGGATGCAGCAGAGGTTCTCTCATTCATTCCTGCCATGGCCCACCCCCCTTACATGTTCTGCATTTCGTCGGCAAGGGAGGAGATCTCCTCGATTGCCTGGGAGAGTTCCTGGAGCCCTTTTGCCTGTTCCTCACCGGCGGATGCGGCCTCTCCAACCGCTTTCGACGCCTCTTCGGACGCGGCGCCGATCTGCTCGATCCCCTTCTTTGCCTGCTCGATGGCGGCAAGTGCTTCGGTCGCGCCGTTAAGGGCATCGACCATGGCCTTTTCCACGATGGTCATGTCCCCTTCCACTTTGACGAGGTTGGCCGTCGATGCCTTTGCCCGCTCCGCCTCCGAAAGGGCGGTACGCGCCGCGAGCTCGGTATCCTGCGCGCACTTGGTGATCTGGTACCCTAGGGCCCGGACCATATCCTTTATCTTGTCGGCATTTTCGGCGGATTCGTTGGCGAGGTTCCTGATGTCTCCCGCGACCACCGAAAAGCCCCGGCCGTGCTCGCCTGCCCTGGCCGCTTCTATGGAGCCGCTTACCGCGAGCATGTTGGTCTGGATCGTCACATTAATGATGGCTTCGACGATCTTTTCTATCTTCCTCGTCTTCTCATCCAGGAGGCGGATATTCTCCACGCCCTTCATGTTGTCCGCGCCCGCCTTGTTGACGTTCGTGATAAGCTCGTCAACACCTGTCTTGTTGACACCGACAAAACCCGTGATTTCCTTGCTCTGCTCCAGCAGGGCCGTTGCCCTCCCTTCTATCTGCTTTGCAGCCGCACCGAGCCGGTCGACAATCTCTGTCCCGTGGCCGGTCTCTTTTGCCTGGACTTCGGATGCCGCTTTGATCTGGTCGATGGCACGGGCTACCTGCTGCGATGCGGAGCTCGCCTCCTCAATGGTCGCCGATAGCTCTTCAGCCATCGAAGCCAGCTCCTGGCCTGATTTCTGGCCGTCGGTGGCGTTTTTCAGCTCATCGGCCGTCTGGGACAGTTCCTGGGCGGCGGTTGACATCTCGGAGAACGCCTTTGTCTGCTGCTCGGTCCCTTTCCGTGCCTCTTCCCCGCCGGATCCAAGCTCCAGTGCCGCGGACGCGACGGCTTCCGCAACCTTGAGCATATTTCTCGACTCATCGAGTATGATCTTTGCGGTTTTCTCTATATCGGTTGTCGCGCGCTGAAACTCGTCCATCCTTGTGGCGACGTTGACAAGTTCCGAAGTAATGCTCTTACCGTGCTCCGCTTCGTTCTTGGAGAGTGTCCCCACCTCGTTGATCTCTGCCGCCACGCCCCTGACCGCGTTCTGGATATCCGCCACCACGTCCTTAATCTCCCTGGCGCTCCGCTCGGAGATCTCCGCGAGGTTCCGCACCTCGTCCGCCACGACCGCGAACCCCCTGCCGTGTTCCCCGGCCCTGGCGGCTTCTATGGCCGCATTGAGCGCCAGAAGGTTCGTCTGGTCGGCAATCCTCACCACTGCCTGTACGATGTTGCCCACCTCTTCGGACTGTTTCTCCAGCTCGGCGATCAATTTGGCTGTCGCTATGGCGGCCTCTGCGGCAGTGGCGACGCCCTGCACCAGGCCGTCTATGCCCGACGTGGTGTCGCCGATGAGCGCCTTGAGCATGTTCACCCTGGAGAGGGTTTCGGTCGCGACTTCAGCGCTGGTCACTGCGCTTTTCTCGATTTGATTGACCGCGGCCCTGGACTCTTCCGAGGCATGGCTCGCCTGCTCGGCCCCGGCGACTATCTGGACCATTGAACGATTCAACTCTTCGGCAGCTCCGCTTCCTTCCTCTACGCCGCTTGCAAGCTGCTCCGTCGCCGTTGCGATACGCTCGGCGAGTTGCTGCTGCTTGGCCAGTGTCCGTGCCTTCGCCTTGTCCTGCGCGACGTGCCGCGCTTCTTCCCGCCTCCTGGAAAAATCATCGTCCTCCAAGCCGTTGTTGCCGTTGTGTGCGCCGTTGCTTGGTCTCAATACCGTCGCTGCCTCTGCGAGTTTCTTGCCTGAAAGCCCCTTTCTGCTTACGTCCAGTGCCATACGAAAGTCCTCCTTATGATTTGCTGTCCCGGATTTACCGGCCTGTGTATTCCTTTACAGCAAAAGTGATACCAAAACTTTTAAGAAGAAGAATGCCTTTGATATCAGCGTATTGCGTTTTGTGACATACCCTTCTGATTCTCAATATGCGAATCCGGTGAGACTGTTATTCTCGATGAGAATAAAGAAACGGCGATTGCGCTTCCGGCGCACTCCTGGACGATCGCTGGTGTTAGCGGAAGTTTTTGCGGGACGGCCGATATTTTTACCCTCGACCTTCACGACTGCGACAGGATAGCAGGCAAAAGATGATTAACGGACAGGGCATTCAGGCAGCGATAATTACAATTGTGGGCAACGGCATCTATTTTTGGGAGAATGATCCGGGGATGGGTCGTGGAATGCGAGAAAAAATCTTCAAAAATATCCTGAGAGAACAAGGAAAACTACCGAGACACATGCCGTGGTAGACAATAACAGCCCCATTCTGAAAGAATCGGCGGAACTGGGAATACAACCATGTCCTCGCCGAAAGCTTTACAGAGAAGGGCAGCGGATATGAACGCGCCGTCGTTGGGATGGTGGGAAAGCCGCTTTGCTTCCATATTCCCACATCTCAAAACTGCTGAAGGCCACGAGATGGCAAGACCCTGCACGAGCACAAAAACAGTCACAGAGTTTTCGGACTGTCTAATTCAGATGAAAGTCGACTCCTATATTCTCTTTTCCATTGTGGGGCAGGTCAGGTTCCGGCGCGTGGCTCTTTTCCTCTTGGAGCCTCTTCAGCTTTCTATAGAGGGTGGCCCGGGAGATACCGAGTTCCTCCGCGGCCCTCTTGATATCACCCTCGCAATCGCGTATGGCCTGTGATATTTTAACCTCTGCCAGGTCATTCAGGTTGAAAGTCGACTGGCTGCCTCCCGCTGGGGTCAGCCCCGGGAAGTGTTCCGGAAGAAGCGTCTTCCTTCTCGCCAGCACCACGGCCCTTTCCAGCACGTTTCTCAGTTCCCTGACATTCCCCGGCCAGGGGTAGCTCTTCAGCAGGCGCACAGCCTGATCCGAGATGCCTGCGCACGAAAGACCCGACCCGATGAGAACCCGGTCGATAAGACCCTTGATGTCCTCCTGTCTTTCCTGCAGCGTGGGCACCACGACAGGAAAGACATTCAACCGAAAGAAGAGGTCGAGCCGGAAATTGCCCTTCCTGACCTCTCCCTGGAGGTTCTTGTTTGTAGCACAGATAAGACGAAAATTGCTATGCCTGGTTCTCGTATCGCCCATGCGCCGGTATTGCTTTTCTTCGATCACTTTAAGGAATTGTGCCTGTACCGATGGGTCCATGTCTCCTATCTCATCGAGGAATAATGTCCCTCCGCTCGCGATCTCGATCAAGCCCGAACGGTCCTGGTATGCCGAGGTAAAGGCGCCACGCACGTGTCCGAAAAGCTCGCTCGCAAGAAGCTCTCCCCTTAAATTTGAACAATTCACGTCCACGAACGGAGAGGTTTTCCTGTCGCTATGCTCGTGGATCCACCGCGCCATTACCCCCTTTCCCGTGCCCGTTTCTCCCTGTAGCAGGACGATAATCTCTTCTTCAGCCGCTATGGAAGCCAGTTTAGTCATCCTCTGGATGGCAGGACTCGTCCCGAAATATGGTTCGTCGTTCTTGGCGAGCCGCCGGCAGACATTACTTCGTTTTCTCAGGGTGCCGAGCTCGAGGCATTTCTTTAGAAAAAGGTCAAGGGCCTTCATATTCACAGGCTTCGTCAGGTAATTGTTGGCCCCCTTCTGTATAGCCTCCACTGCCATGCTTATATCGTTCCTTCCGGTGATAATGATCAGCGGCACGTCAGGATACCTCAAGCGCGCTTTTTCGATCCAATCCAGCCCGCTGCCGTCGGGCAGGATGAGGTCGAGCAGGATCGCGTCGACGTTGCTCCCGTCCAGCGCCTCGTCCGCCTTCGAGATGGAACCAGCCGTTGTAACCGAATACCCGGATCTAGTGAGAAACGTGGAGTAGGCGAGCTGTATCGCCGGATCATCATCAACGAGAAGGACAACCGGAAGCATACCCGACCCCCTGGCGAGAATTGTGTGCAGACGTTAGATGGCAGACCCTTAGGCGGCAAAGATAACTTACATTATCTATGGTCTATAGCTTCACTGGCTCTCTCGTCCGTACGACATCCCTTGCAAGCTTCGTTCCAACAAACTGATCAAGGAATAGTCCTCGACGCCCCTCACCCGCGCCACTTCCCGGGAGCCCTACCTGCATACGGGAGAAAACCGAAATGCCGCATTTAAAGAGAACATTTCCGGACGCACCCTTCGCCGCAGTGGACGGCAGGAAACCCGGGTCCCGCCAATTACGGGGTTTTTTGTTCGGTGGACGGCGTCAGCCTTTTGACCTCTGTCCGTCAAATATTTCTCGCCCTTTTTTCAAAGGCTTGTCGGCTGATAACGGCTCCCCGCAAAAATGGACTACCTCCCCGTTGAATCCTTTCACCTGTGGTGACGTGCCACGAGGTTCGCGTCTTTGAACAGTATTGGCCAGGCAGCTGCCGGCGCATACGGAGGCTGCCACTGTTCTTCACAGCCGATTACTTGTGGGGTTCCTCGGTCTTTCGGTAGTAGTAGCCAAGACAGAAGTTACAGATCGTGTCAGAGGTCCAAACGGGCGGGTTGGCTACCCAATCCGATACCCAGTCCCACCGGTTTGGTTCTTTCATGTTCTTGATCCTTCTGCAGTTTGAACATTGCCGGATGAGTCCGTCGGCGCCAACATAAGTCTCTGGATCGGGGTCGTGATTCTTTCGTTCAGCAGGGTCGTGAGGCGTTTCAACAACGAGAGAGTTGACTACCAGGATCCCTTCTCCTTCCCCAAGAGAATAAAGGGTCATCACAAAAACGCGAAAGGTATCCGCACTCGAACACTCATACCGATGCTGAAGCGGATGTAGGGAAGAAGGGTCTCTCTGAAAGACCGAGTTGTATAGCTCACGATAGAAAGACTTGAGGGCATCAGGGACTGCGTCCATCAGCGATCTGCCCAGTTTCCATTCGAGGGATATTGACGGCTCGCCGCCGTTCTCGCGTGCGAAGCGGAACCACCACGGATTGAAATATGCGAGGCGCAAATCGGACCAAAGTCCGAAGACCGTGCCTTTATGCACTTGTATGGTTCTTTGATCGAATGTCTTAAGCAAGGCCCGAAAACCCGGGCTAAATCGACCCCCTGTCACACGTATCCCTCTGCCAGTAATATAAGATGCAATGTCCGCTATTGCGGCTCAGCGTAAGAATATCATCACTAGCGGGACGAAAGCTCCAATAAGGTCTACCTGTCCAGCACCTCCCTCACCTTGGCAAGAAGCTTTACTACCGAAATGGGCTTCTGCAGAAAGTCCAGGCTGTCTTTTCGAACTCCTTTTTCTATGACGATATCGCCGGTATAGCCGCTGACGAAGATGGCTTTGACCTGTGGGTCGGTACGGGAGATCTCGTCGAGGACCACCTTCCCGTTCTTGCCCGGCATGATGACGTCGAGGATGACGAGGCGTATCTCGTCCATGTGCTCGTTGAAAAGCGCGATGCCGTCATCTCCATTGGCGGCCTCCAAAGTGGTATAGCCCTGGTCCGAAAGGATCCCCTTCATCATGTTCCTTACGTCGGCGTCGTCTTCTATAACGAGGACCATCTCGGTCCCTCCCCTGAGCTTGACCTTTGGCTGTGTCGTCTTCCGAACTGCCTGTTCGGCAAGGGGAAGGTATATCTCGAAGGTGGTGCCCTTACGGAGCTCGCTTCTGACATCGATGTATCCGCCATGCTGTTTCACTATGCCATAAACACTGGAAAGGCCTAACCCCGTTCCCTTGCCTGCCTCCTTGGTCGTGAAAAAGGGGTCGAAGATGCGTGCCATCGTTTTTTCGTCCATGCCTGTTCCTGTATCGGATACGGAGAGGAGAACGTATCTGCCCTGGTTTCCGAATCCGTGAATTTTTTTAAACGTCTCGTCAAGGGCCACCGTTTTTGTCCCGATGGTGAGAGGCCCCCCGTTAGGCATTGCATCCCTGGCGTTCGTGGCGAGGTTCATAAGCAGCTGGTCTATCTGGGCGACATCGAGCATCGCAACTGCCTTGTCATCGGCAGTCTCCACCCTGAGCTCGACATCCTCGGGAAGGAGCCGCTTTAAGAGCTTTGCCGCACTGGCGACGACCGTCTTCACATCGCACGGTTTGACCTCGATCTTCTGCTTGCGACTGAAGGCAAGGAGACTTTGGGTGAGGTCGGCCGCCTTCTCCGATGAGAGCACGATCTGGTCTACGTACGGCTTGTGGATGTCGTCCTTGTCGATACCCATCTGGATGAGGTTGGCATATGCCATGATGACGGCGAGAATGTTGTTGAAGTCATGGGCAACGCCGCCGGCCAAGGTTCCGATGGCCTCCATTTTCTGCGCCTGCAGGAGCTGGGCTTCGAGGTTCTTGCGCTCGGTGACGTCGCGCGCTGCTGCAAAGACGCCGATCACCGAGCCCGCATCGTCCCGGTAGACTGAGGCGTTGTAGAGCACCGGGGTGATGCGGCCCTCCCTATGACGAATCTCCAGGGGATAGTCACGGACCAACCCTTCGTTGAAGGCCGTCCGGTACCCGGTCCGCGCCTTCTGCGGGTCGGTAAAATAGCCCAGAAAATCCGTTCCGATCAGCTCGTCGCGGCAATGACCCGTGACTTGCTCGGTCGCTATATTCACATCGATAATACGACCTTCGGGGTCGATGGTGACGAGAGGGTCGAGGCTTGCTTCGATGAGGCTTCGGTTGTAGCCGTAGGCGAGTTGCAGTGCCTCTTCAGCGATTCTGCGCTCGGTGGTATCCCGCGCGACAGTTGATGCGCCAATTACGCAACCCTTGTGATCTTTGATGGGTGAGACGGTCAAGGAAACATAGATCTTTGCACCATCCTTTCTGATCCGCTCCGTCTCGTAGTGATCGATCCGTCCCCCTTCTCGAATCAAGGTCATGATTTTCGAAACCCCGTCCTCGCGGCCCGGGGGTGATAAGAGAGCTATGGGACGACCTACCATTTCTTCCGCACTGTACCCGTATATCAGTTCGGCGCCTTGGTTCCAGGTCACGATGGTGCCGTCCAAATCTTTACTTATTATTCCGTCGTCGGAGGACTCGACGATGGCGGCCAGCCGCGCAATCTCTTCCTCCGCCCGCTTGCGCTCGGTGATGTCCTGCGAAACAACCATTACCGCATCATGCCCTTTATAATTGAAGGAACAGGCCATGACTTCAACATCTACCACGGACCCGTCAAGCCTCACGCGCTTTTGTTCCATTAAAGGCGTCTGTTGCCTGCCGGCTCTTATCGTCTGCACCCGGTCTGCTACCTGCTCCAAATAGTCGGGATGCACAAAGTCAAAAGCATTTCTTCCGTATAACTCCTCAGGTTTTTCCGCACCAAGCATCTTCGCGAATGACGGATTCGCAAACTCAATGTGGCCGTCAACGTGAATCAAGATCCCACTCGGAGACAATTCCACAACCCTGCGGTACCTATCCTCGCTGTCCCTGAGGGCCTCTTCGATCCTTTTTTGCTGAGTAATATCGTAAAGACTGAATTGCAAAAATCGTCGCCCCATTGATTCAAACGGCATCATGTGGACCAGGGCGTCCCAGCACCGGCCATCCGGAAGTCTGTGTAGCCATTCAAAGGCCACGAAGCCATTGTCATTGGCCTCTTTGATATAGCACAGAGCCTTTTCCCGGGAAGGGGTCCCATAATATTGCAGGTCAGCCGAGACATCAAGCGGCGTTTTACCGATTACGTCGTCACGCGCGTGGTATCCGTAAATTGCAACTGCCGCGGGGTTGCAGTCGAGGTAGCGGTTTGTTTCTGCGTCCATGACAACAATTGCCGTGCGGTTGCTTTCAAAAAGTCTCCTGTTGAAGGCCTCGCTTTCTCGCAGAGCCTCTTCGACGCGCTTGCGTTCCTCGATATCTCTCCATACCGTGTATATGATCTTTGTTCCATGAATGGGGATGACCGTATGAGAGACATCCACCCAGAATTCCTTGCCGGTAACAGTGCGGCGCATCCATTCGAAATGGTTGCTGCCCTCCCTTAAAGTTGTTTCCATTAAATCCTGAGCTTTCTCGGAGGATAAACGGCCATCAGGCTGTTTATCCGGAGAGACGTCGACAGAGCTCAATCCGATGAGGTCCTTCCTGCTCGAACACTGCAAAAGCTTTACGGCACCCTCGTTACAATCGATAAATTTGCCATCCTGCAATAATAATATGGGATCAATCGATTCTTCGAAAAGTAGTCTGAACTTCTCCTCGCTCTCCCTCAAGGCCGCCTGCACCCTGTCTCGTTCCGACACATCACGCACAAATGCCCACATTCCTTTGGCAACACCGTTCTCATCTCTTAAGAGATGTGTCCTGACCTCGGCCGGGAATATGGTTCCATCTTTCCTGACATATTCTTTCTCGTAAGGGTCGGAATAGCCCCTCGTGAGTACTTGCCCCCTAATGACAGCTTCCTCGGGTTCACGCCATTTCTCAACTGTCACATCCTCGTATGTCAGGGCACATATCTCTCCGTAAGAGTAACCGAGCATGGCACGAAAGGACTGATTCGCTTCCACAATCCTCTTGTCCATGCCCACCGATGCGAACCCGTCCGGCATGGTCTCGAACAATCCCCGGTATCTCTTCTCCGATTCTCTGAGCGCCTCCTCGAATTTCTTGTTTTGAGAGATGTCACGTATAATGGCTGCTACCCTGTCAATTTCTCCAGGACCTTTTATAGGCAGATAGGAGACGAGCAAATCCCTTTCGCCGAGTTTGGGATAGGTGTATTTCATTTCATACTGGATGGTCTCTCCCAGAAAAGCCCTGTCCAGGTGTTGTTTAACGGCTCGCCCAAAAGCATCTTCGCCGAGGATTTCCGCACATGGTTTTCCTATAAGGTCTTCCTTCCGGCTATCTCTATATTTGATGAACGCTTCGTTTGCGAGGCGATAGCGATAGCTGCGATCTACTACGGCTATCAGATCATGCGAACCTTCGACGACTTTTTCATATTCCCGAAGCGCCTCCTCGGCCCGCTTGCGCTCGGTAATGTCCTTGTGGGTGCCGACCATACGTAAAGGGCGGCCATCCGTACCGCACTCGACAACCTTTCCGCGTGCAAGAATCCAGGCCCAGTCGCCTGATTTGGTCCTCATTCTGGTTTCGATGGCATATCCTTCTCTGCGCTCGATATGTTCTTTAAGCTGTTGTTCTACAAGATCAATGTCGTCCGGATGAACAAGGCTCCTCCAGGAATTATAGTCCTGGGGAAATTCGTAGGGTTCGTAGCCAAGCATGGTGTAGTAG
>JBEKJU010000003.1:0-38424 GCA_050011095.1 Syntrophorhabdales bacterium | reverse complement strand
ATCTGCCCCGGAGCTTTTGTCGGGAGGCCGCGTTGCGCTTCTGGGGAGAAGAAGCCTATCACGAGCATACCCGGTTTTGCGGCATCAACAAGGAAACCGATTTCTTCGATATGCACGTGACCAGGTTGATTGCCAAACTTGCAGGGCTCGTGCACAAATACCACGGACGGTTCACCCTTACCAGGGAGGGGCGGAAGCTGCTCGACGGGCCGGGGATGGCAGAGATCTATCCGCGACTGCTGCGGGCTTACGTCACGAGGTTCAACTGGGCCTACCGGGACCGCCGTCAGGAAGTACCTTTTATCCAGCACGCCTTCCTCTTCACGCTCTACCTTCTCGCCATTTACGGGGATGAGTGGAAACCCCATGTCTTTTATGAGGACGCCTTCCTCCGGGCCTTTCCAAAGGTTCTCACACAGGTGGAGCCGCATCCGTTTTCCACGCCCGAGCGTACGGTTCGTTTGTGCTACACATGGCGCACCCTGCTCGATTTCGTTGGTTTTTACGGCCTCGCTAATGTGGAATCCGTTGGCGAGGACGGATACGACCGGCAGTACCGAGTGAGAAAACGTCCCCTCCTGGCCGGTGTAGTTCGTTTTCAGGTGGAAGTAAAGTAGGATGGCTGGAAAGAAAAAGAAACAGGCTTTTAAAGCGACAGGGATACGCTTCTCTCTTCCATGAAAGAGACCGCGGAATAGGGCTATCCTGCGCGATCGTCTCCACGGTCTTACCCACTGTTGCCGGATGCACACCCAGCCTCATCAGGCTTTTTGTCTGCCCTTCCCCGGCCATCGCCGCTTCGCACGCTCCAGAAAGGAGGATTCCTTGTCTCTTGTGTTGCCGGACGCGATCTGCTCGAAAGCTGTCATGAATCCCCTCTTGAGCCGGTGACGTATGCGGATATCGCCGACCAGGGCCTCCCATTCCATATGGAGATCGGCCTTTATGTAACATGTCTTTGCACGCTCGATATTGGCGAGGGCCGCATCATAGTATTTGCTTTTGCCGGCGTTTACAACCCGCATGGCACTGGCGCGGTACAGCCTGGCTGCCAACTCGGGACGGGACCGCTCGAACTTCCGGGCAGCCGGTTCGCTCCTGTAATGGCTCAAGCCCTCCAGTTCACCATCGGTGGCCCTGCCGAGCCGTACCGCGAGCCTGTCAACTTCCCTTAACTCAAGCCAAAGCTCAATCTGGGAGGAAAGATCGCTTTTCTTCGATGCCTCCATGGTTTTCCCGTGCCATGCTTTTTTCTCCTTGGGAGACACATGGCGCATGAGAACTTTATAAAAGACCGCTGATCGATACTGCTGGAATTCGGCCCAGGCCGATTCCAGCGCCTCCTGGCGACGACCGAGTTTGACAAGGAGCGCCCGCTTCATCTCACCTAAATCAAAAGCTGCAAACGAGTGAGAAGGATCGTCCCGGCCGATCTTCAACCCACGCTCGACCCAGTCAAGGGCCTCGTCGAAATGCTCTTCGGCGCGGTACATATCGGCGATGACCCGGCACTCCTCGGCGCCAAGTCCGCTCTCCCGGCAGAGCTGGATATAGGCATCTATGTCGGCTTTCGCGACAAGAACGGTTTTGAGCACTGAAGCCCAACGACGGCCGGCATGGATGGAGGAATCGTCTCCTTTTTCGGTGCTCCTCTGTCCTTGCGCAATCCGGTATCTGTCACGGATGAGACGGCCGAAGGCTTCGAGTCCCTCACGGTCAAACACCTTGACCGCTTCCCGCTCCAGGCGATAACAGTGGCCATAGGGATCGTCCTCCATCCAGGCGAGAAGCGATCTGGCCAGTTCGTCGCGGTCCATGCCGGCCGCCTGGCAGGCTTCGATCCAACCGCAGAAGAGACCTTGCACGAGGGTCCGGAAGTCGCCGCCGGAGTCATCGACTTCGTCGGCCTTCTCGTGGCAGGCGGCAATGAACGTCTCGTAGACGCGGGCGGCGCGCTTCGGCTCCCCCTTCATGAGGCTGCCAACCCGGTCCGCGACTGCCTGAACATCCTTTACAAAGGACGAGGCGGCATGATAGGAGACAAAACGTCCGGGGGCAAGGGCCGTTTCAATTGCCCGCTCCAACTGATCAGTTTCTTCGCTTCTTCTGACGCTCATGTCCGCTCTCTCACCTTCGGTTTCCTCACGGATGTCTCGGACGCGGTTAGACGAGCTTCGCCTTGCGGAATCTTCCCAAAAGCGACGGCTTTCTTGAATGCTGGGTGTAGAGCTCGGTCATGCGACTCCGAAAATCAAATGCCTCCCCGGTCATATCGGCGAGGTCTCGGAGATCCTGGAGAAGAGTCACAGCCTCGTCATATGGTCCCGGTTGTCTCGTAGCAATGAGCTTGTCCACCTTTGCCCAAAGGTCTACTTCGCTTCCGACGAGCGATTGCAAATATTTCAGGCGCTTTTCTGCCTCCTCTCGCTCCCCCTGGGCCTTTTCCCGTGCCCGCCGTTCCGCTTCTTTTCTCTTCCGCGTCTCGGTGATGATTTCGGCGCGGGCGCGGATCTGACCTGCTGTTCGCCTCAGCCCGGCTTTATCCGCAGGTACGCATTTCCTCTCCCTTGCACGCTGGAAAAGCTCAGCTGCGAGGCGAGAATCGTCTCCTTCGATAAAGCTTGCAAGGAACGAGTCCTTATCATCAGGCGAAAGAGTGCGCACCCAGGCTACGATCTCGTCACGGGAAGGGCCCGTTGCCGGTCCATCGGGGATTCCTTCCGCCGCTGCCGCCACAATATCCTGGTCGATGCGAAGAAAATCGCTAAGAGCTTCAAGGGAGGCGTCCAACTGGCCGAGACCCGCCGGCAGGCGCGGCTCGGGGGTCTCGTCATCCACCTCTCCAGGCTGAACGGCAAGGAGCCAGCCGAGGTACAAGGCACGGTGATCACCCCGCATAAGGCCGGAGCGCACTGGCAGGATCGAGGAGAGCGCGCCTTCATCCTGAGGGAGATCGTAGTCTTCGACTTCAGACGTGAAGGACAGGACAAACGAATCGGTCGTGAGGCGAAAGGAGAGACCCGTCTCCGTACAGTATTCATCCAGAGCCTCCTCGTCGAGCAGTCTCTCCGGAATTCTCAGCATCAGGATGCGGGTGCCCCAGTTGGCAAAGTAAAGATGGGCATCGAAATACCTCTCCATCCACTGCTTCGAACTCCCCTTGAAACTGCCAAAATTGTAGGAATTGACGAAGTGGGTGGGGGTGATCTCGGCGCGGGTCGAGTATCCTCTCAGTTCCGACATCTGCTTTCGCGTCAGCGGCTTATCAACGGCCTGGAATTCATAGTACTGGTATTCGCTCATTTCTCGTCTCCAACTGGTGATGTCTCTGGGAAGACTATCCAGATGAGCGACTTGTCACGGCCCAAGACCTGACCGTACGGTTGCCCCGGCTATGACGTACGGTGCTTCTTTGGCAGCAGTTGAACGTGAAGTTCGCAGCCGAGAGCGTTTGCCACCTTGCGAAGTGTTGAGATAGACACCTTTCCGTAATGAGGCGACTCAAGTCGAGAAACCGCTGTCGGCTTTGTTCCGATTCTTTCCGCCAATTCAGCCTGAGTCATCTTAGCTTTCATCCGGGCTTTGATGATTTCTGCCGCTATTTGGAATTCAGGGCCAAGGGCGTCGTATTCTTTCCTGACTTCAGGGTCTCCCAGCCACTGCTTCTTTATCTTGTCAAAACTCTTCACTCTTGCCATTCCGGGTACTCCTTCATTCTACGAATCGCCACCTCGATCTCCCGTTGCGGCGTTTTTGCCGTCTTCTTGGTGAACCCATGCAATAAGACTATGGTCTTGCTCCGATGGGTGAAATAGAAGACCCTTGCTATTCCGTCTTTTCCTTTTGCCCGTATCTCGAACAGTTTCTTATACCCCTTGACGGGTCTCACATAGGGTTCCCGCGCATTGCCGGGGCCGAACTGCACCAGTATGTCAACGATACGCAACACCCTTGCCCTTTATGTCAGATGGTATTTCCCGCAGCACTCCTCAAGCCTCTCATCGTAGCTGACCGTCCACATGTGTAATGATAACAATTTTGTTAACAAAAGGCAATATGCGGCAGTAAGTCCCCGTGAACCGCTTTTGCATTCGCCCGCGTATATGAAGTCGACCATACCACGACGCAGACTTCGAAGCGGGCGCGCCTTGAGGAGATCGGCATCGCGCTTCCCGGTGATCTCACCTTCGTTCCGGTTGACGTCGAAATGCAGACACTCGAAGAGGGCTGCGAGGCACAGGCTACGATCAGGGCAAATGCGCGTTCTTTTCGTGGCTCGGCGCAACGGAATACCTGACAACCGAGGTGGTGATGGCGACATTGCGCTTCATTGCGTCAGCGCCCTCGGCGAGCGGGGTCGTCTTCGGCTACATGATCTCCCCATCGGCGTTGACCTCTGCGCAAGTGGCTCGTTTTGAAGCACTTGCCCATCGGCTGGCGTCAGCCGGAGAGGCGTGGCAAACATTCTTCGACCCTGGGTTACTCATGAAAGACCTGCGAGCGATAGGCTTCGGGCGTGTCGAGGATAACGGGCCGGACGAGATAAATGGGAGGTACTTCGCCTTTTCCCTGTGAGAGCTTCCGGAAAGTCATCTCCACGGGCACCTCCTTGTACGGAAGCGGATAGGTTTCCAATTAGTATTCATTGGGGACGATTCTTCGGCATTGTTCGCACACATGCAGCAAAAATCAAAAATGGGAAGAACCGTACTCATCGAATAATCTACATATCTCCCTTGCTGCATAGTCAATCCTAGCAAGGAATCCAACGTCGAAGCCTAAAGAAATACTTGACAACGTTTTCCTGCAAGTGCTATATCGTTTCATAGAAGGAAACTAAGGGATGCTTGGCCAGGGATACATTGGTCAGATCCGTCATCTCGATGCGGTAAGTTCGGCCTGAGAAAGCTTACCCGAAATTGCTCGTCAACTCGACTGAGAGGAGGAACACGTGGATTTTAGGCTGACTGAAGAACAGCAAGTATTCAAAGAAGATGTCTGCGCCTTTCTGGATAGAGAGGTAACTGAGGAGGTCGTGGCGGAATCCGAGTCCCCGGATGGAATCGGCCCTCATGGCTGGGCGTTGATGCGGAAACTGGGCGAAAAGAGATGGTTGGCCCCGACTTTTCCCGTTGAATACGGCGGTCTGGGGCTTTCCCAGGCCTACCGTTACATAGTGCAGCACGAGCTGGATTACAGAAATGCGGTGGTCTGCCTCAGAGCGCTCGGTCTGGTCGGAGTGGATATGGCGGGACCGGTGATTCTGCGCCATGGAAGTGACGAGCTCAAGAACGAGATTCTGCCGAAGATCGCCAGGGGCGAGGTCGAGCTTGCCCTTGGCTATACGGAACCGCAGGCGGGATCTGATCTTGTCAAGCTCTCTATCAGGGCGGTCGAGGATGGAGACGATTTTGTCATAACCGGCCAAAAGCTCTTCAATACCGGTTGCCATTTTTGCCAGTATCACTGGCTTGCGGCGAGGACCGATGTCAATGCCCCACCGCATAAAGGCATATCCTTTTTCGTCGTTGATATGACATACCCCGGCATTACCCTTGGCCCGCTCATAGAGATATCCGACATGCGGACCAACGCGGTCTTCTATGACGAAGTGAGGGTTCCCAAAAGATATCTGGTCGGCGAGAAGAACAAGGGTTGGCAATATATAACCGAGGCGCTCGACAACGAGCGGATGCTCGTCCTCGGAGGCGTAGAGGAGACCTTCGAGGCCCTTGTGGAATATCTGAAAACAACCACTATGAACGGCGTACCCCTGTCAAAAGATCCACTCGTGAGACAAAAAGTGGCCGATCTGGCAATCGAGATAAATATCGCCCGCAACATGATACGCCGGGTCGTCTGGTGGCAGGATAGCAAGATCGAACCGCCCGCCGGTCAGACCGCAGTCCTGAAGTTGTTCGTGAGCGAACTTTATCAGAAGGTCGCTCGCACAGGTATGGAAATCATGGGGTTTTATGGGCAGCTGAGAAAGCATTCAAAATATGCCGTGGCAAAAGGGAAGCTGGAGCATCTATTCCGCTCGACATATGTTTTAACGATTGGTGCAGGTACTTCCGAGCTTATGAGAACAATTATCGCGACAAGAGGGCTCGGACTTCCACGATAAGTCTTTGGGTAGGCCGTATGAAGAACGAGCTTCGATGACCGGCGGCGCCCCTCGCTCACAGGCGGTGGCTGGCGTGGTGAGAACAGGCAGAATGTCCGGAAGGAGGAGAGAAGGATGGATTTCTCGTATACAAAGCAGGAAAAAGTGATCAAGGAGACTGCCCGAAAGCTCCTTACAAAGAAATGCCCCAGCGATCTGGTACGAAAGCTGGAACAGGATGAAAAAGGCTACTCTCACGAGCTATGGAAGGATATGGCGGGGCTGGGATGGATGGGATTTATTCTTCCCGGTGAATACGAGGGCTTTGAGGGGTCCTTTTTCGAATTTACGCTGCTCCTCGAAGAGATCGGCAGATTCGCCGTGCCTTCCCCGTTGCTCCCTACGGTCATTCTGGGCGGATTACCCATTCTGTATGCTGGAAGCGAAAAGCAAAAGCAGGAGTTCCTGCCGAAGATAGCGACGGGAGACCTTATCCTCACCATGGCGCTGACGGAGCTCAACCCTGCCTATGATGCAAGCGGGGTGCAGCTCCCGGCGGTCCGGAAAGGCAATGGCTACGTTCTTGACGGGATCAAGTTTTTTGTCCCCTATGCGCAGGTGGCCGACCATATCATCTGTGCCGCACGGACGGACGCCACCGTGAGAGAAGGCGGCATCACCCTGTTTCTAATCAAGGCCGACAACCCTGGTATACGCTGCACCGTACTAAGAACGCTCGATTGCGAAAAGCACTGCGAGGTCGTCTTCGACCACGTGGAGGTGCGCAAAGAGGACACCCTCGGTGAGTATAACGAGGGCTGGAAATACGTCAGGAAAGTCCTACAGTATGCCCAGGTTGGACAGTGCGCGCTGATGGTGGGTGGGGCCGAGAGGGTCCTGGAGATGACGGTTGAGCACGCGCTGGTAAGGGAGCAGTTCGGCCGCCCCATCGGAGCTTTTCAGGCGGTTCAGCATCGTTGCGCCAACATGAAAGTCGATCTTGAGGCGTCAAGGCTCGCGACGTACGAAGCAGCCTGGAAAATCGATCAGGGACTCGATGCGGCGATGGAGGTGTCTGTCGCGAAGGCATGGTTGAACGTGTCTTACAACAGACTCTGTGATAACGGCCACCAGGTACACGGCGGCGACGGGCTGATGAAGGAACAGGATATACAGCTTTTTTCAAAACGGGCCAAGGGGGCCGAGGTTCTCTTCGGCGATAGCCGATTCCACAGGGAGATTATCGCCGAGCAGTTGGGCTTGTAATGCGTGCGGTAGCAGGGGGGGAAGCTATGAAATCGCTGCTCGGAATCATTGCGTCACCGAGAAAACTGGGTAACTGCGAACTATTCGTGAGAGAGTTTCACGCACAACTTCCGGGAGGGTGGAACCTCACATTGATGCGGCTTCCCGAACTGGATATCCAGTCCTGTCGGGGGTGCTACCGGTGCATCTCGGGACGGAGGATGTGTCCCCTGAGCGATGGTTTCTCTCACGCCCTTGAAGCCCTGATCAAATCGGATGCCTATATCGTTGCGGCACCGACATACCTTCTGGGGGCCCATGCAAGCCTCAAGCGTTTCCTGGACAGGGGTCTCTGCTTCTATGAACACGTGGATGAACTCTGGGGAAAACCCGCGGTGGGGATCGCCATCGCCGGAACGTCTGGGATGGAAGGCTCCACCAAATTGGCGGTGGAAAGCTTTATCAAACTATGCATGGGTGATCTAAGGGGTTCCGCAGTCGTTTATGGAGCGTTGCCGGGTGAAATAATGGTAGGTGATGAAGGGAAGGAGACCGCGAAGCGCCTGGCCGAAGCCCTTATATCGGGGAAACAGAAACAGCCGGACGTTCCTGTGTGCCCTCTCTGTGGAGGAGATAGCTTTCGCTTCCTGCCGGGAGGACGGGTCCGCTGCCTGCTTTGCAGCAATACCGGTCCTTATGAATGGGCCGAGGAACGTCTTCACTGCCATGTCGTTGTGGGAGATCACCCTTGGTTCCTGAGCTATGAAGGGTCAAAACGGCACAACGAGTTACTCCGTGAGAAGAAGGAGGACTTTCTCGCCCGGCGAAGCGAATTGAAGGGTGTTTCTGAACGGTACGCTGGGCCGGTGGCGTGGATAGAGCCACGCGGAGGGGGTGAAAAGAAGCCGTGAGCGGCTCGGAAGCAGGCGCATGGAACGGGACATGAGCGGAAAGATCACGGGAGGTGTAATTCGACAGGGAAGGAAATGAGAGGAGCTTAACCATTAGAACTCAAGGCGACAGAAAAGATGGGGAGCATTACATGAAAAAAGTGGTAATGAAGGTTAACGGGCGTTCTCGCCGGTTCATAGTCGAGCCGGACCGCGTGCTTCTCGACGTGTTGAGGGAAGATTTGGGTCTGACGGGAGCGAAGCAATCCTGCGATCGGAAAGGACAGTGCGGCGCGTGCACGGTGATCGTAAATGGGCGGGCGGTGCGCTCCTGTCTTCAAAAAGTGGCGAACCTGGACGGAGCGGAAGTGATCACGGTGGAGGGTCTCGGAACGCCCGACAACCCTCACCTGATCCAGGAGGCGTTTGTACTGTCCGGGGCTATTCAGTGCGGGTTTTGTACGCCCGGCATGATCATGGCCGCAAAGGCCCTCCTTGATCGGAACCCGGACCCCGACGGTGCGGAGATCAAGAAGGCCCTGAGACACAACCTTTGCCGCTGCACGGGCTACAACAGTATCGTCGACGCGGTCAAGCTGGCGGGCAGCTTCATCCGGGGGGAGACAACCCCCGACGCGGTGCGACCGGACCCCAACGGCCCGAAGATCGGCGTCTCTCACCCGCGGCCTTCCTCTATGATAAAGGCGTGCGGCGTGGCCGAGTTCTCGGCGGACATCAAGCTTCAGAACGCCCTCGAAGTGACGGCGGTCCTCGCGACGGAGCGCCATGCGAGAATACGGTCGGTCGATATGTCGGCGGCCGAGAAAATGCCCGGCGTGGCAGGGGTGATGACCGCAAAGGACATCAAGGGGAATAATAGGATTACGATAATCTTCCCCGATCAGCCGATCCTTGCGGAGGATACCGTCTATTGTCTGGGAGACCCCATTGTCATAGTTGCGGCACAGACGAGGGCCCAAGCCGTCGAGGCTGCCGCCGCGGTGAAGGTCGAGTACGATCCTCTGCCGGTCCTCCGCACGGTCGAGGAGGCAATGGCGGATGGCGCCGTGCAACTCCACACCCAGTGGCCGAACCTTTGCTTCGCGCAGCCCCAGATCAAGGGCGATGCAAAGAAGGCCCTGGAATCGTCTGCCTTTGTGGTGGAAGCCGCTTTTTCCACGCAGACCAACCACCAGGCCCCGCTGGAGCCGGAAGCCAGCGTGGCCTACCTTGAGGGTGAAGGGGAAGACACGGCGCTTGTGGTGGTGGGCCGGGGCATCGACATACACCGGTTCATGAGCACCCTGCAGGAGGGTCTCGGATTTGAGAACGTGCGCTACGAGGAGGCGTTCTCCGGCGGGCAGTTCGGCCAGAAGCTCGCCTTGCTGTCCGAGGCGATCGCCGGCGCGGCCGCCCTCCACTTCCGTCGTCCCGTAAGGTACACCCCTACCCTCGCCGAATCCTTCCTGACAACTACGAAGCGGCACGCCTTTCACATGAAGGTAAAACTCGGCGCCGACAAAAACGGTAAGCTGATGGGTCTCGACATGGACATGATCGTCGATAACGGCGCCTACCAGGTCGTCGGCATTTACGCGATCATGAGGGTCCTCTGGATGCTCTCCGGCGCCTACAACATCCCGGACGTAAACGCACTGTCGCGCCTCGTCTACACGAACAACCCCGCCGGCGGGGCCGCGCGCGGGGCCGGGCCGCCCCAGGCCACCTTCGCTTTAGAATGCACCATCGACATGCTCGCCGAGAAGGTGGGTATGGACCCCCTCGAATTCCGGAGGATCAATGCGCTCGTGCCCGGACAGAGCGTCTCCACGGGCTATGTCTATAACCAATGGCTTATCCAGGAGCTTTGCGACGCGATCAAGCCGGCGTACGAGCGGGCGAGGAGAGAGGCGGCTTCATCCGGGAACGGAAAAATCAAACGGGGTGTAGGTCTCGGTGCCCACGCCTTCGGTATCGGGAGTCCCGGCGACGCGGGCATGGCCGCCGTCGAGCTCGATGGGGACGGCGGTCTCACGATCTTCTGCGCGGTCGCCGACCCGGGCGAGGGGAACGATTCGATGCTCACGCAGATTGCCTCCCATGTCTCCGGCATACCGATGAACAAGATCCGCCTCGTGACGCGCGACACGGACCGGACGGCCGCAATGGGTCCGTCTGCCGCGAGCAGGATGACCTACATGGCGGGTAACGCCTTGATCCTCGCCATCGAACAACTCAAAGAGGCCATGAAGGAGACAGGTGGCGTGACGCGCGAGGACCTGGAGACGGCGGGCAAGCGCATTCGCTACATAGGTGCGTCGAAGACGCTTGAGGACGGGCACCTCGACCCGGAAACGGGCCAGGGGCCATCCTTCGAGTCCAGGGTTTTCGCCATTCAGATGGTGGAAGTCGAGGTGAATACCGACACGGGCGACGTGCGCGTGCTCAAGGTGACCACCGCCGTCGACGCGGGTACGGTCATCAACCCCAACAACTTCATAGGCCAGTTGCATGGAGGGATGGATCAGGGCGTGGGATATGCCCTGAGGGAAGAGTATATCCACGGCGAGACGAAAGACTGGACCACCTTCAAGTTCCCCACTATGGCGACCTCCTTCGATATGGAGGTCATCATCAGGGAGACCCCTCGGGCAAGGGGGCCCCTCGGTGCCACGGGCATCGGCGAGATGACGATGGTTTGCACCGCTCCTGCGGTCATCAACGCGATATACAACGCGTGCGGTGCACGCATCTGGAATCTGCCCGCGACACCCGAGAAGGTGCGGGCGGCCCTGGCCGCAAGAAAGTAGACACTCGACAGGCAGGGGATCGGAAAAGCCCCCCCATTTGTCCCCCGGCCCCTGTCTGTCCCCCCTTCGGGGGGAGCAACAATAAGGACACGTCACGTGGAAAATCCGGACCGCCGCCGGCTGAACGTCGGTGACGTCCATCAACACTTGCGGAATATGGGGGGAAAGGAAGTCTTCCTCGACAAGGAGGGCTTTCTCTGGCGGCCGGAGGACTGGACAGAGGAGGTGGCGGTCGCCCTGGCGGCGGAGTGCGGGATCGAACCGCTGACCGACCTGCAATGGCGCGTAGTTCGTTTTCTCAGGGAGTACTTCTTCTGTAACGGAAGGGCACCGTTGAACCGTGATATCAAGGCGGGGCTGGGTATCAGCCTCATGGAGCTTGAATGTACCTTTCCGGGTGGCATCCGGCACGGAGCCCGCCGCGTCGCGGGCCTGCCGAACCCCAGAACCTGTGCGGGTTGAGGGCATGGGCGAAAACGTCATCTATCTCGACAACGCGGCAACGACGTTTCCTAAGTCGGCGCTCGCCATGGGGCGAACGCTGGAGACCTACCTTCGGATGGGGGTGTCGCCGGGCCGCGGAAGCTACGACATGGCGACCGAGGCCCAGGACGCGGTAAACAGAACGAGGCAAAGACTTGCCTCGTTTTTCGGAGCGCCCGATCCTGAGCGGGTCATATTTACCGCCAATGCCACCGATGCCTTGAACATCGCCTTCCAAGGCATGCTCAAACCCGGCGATCATGTGATTTCCTCACGGCTGGAGCACAATTCGGTGCTTCGACCGCTTTACCACCTCCGCCTGAAAGGCATCATCGAATACGATCTTGTCCCTTTTGACAATAACGGATTTATCGATCCCCAAGAGATTGCCGCGGCCGTAAAACCCAATACCGGGCTCGTCGTCCTCACTCACGCGTCTAATGTCCTGGGAACGATCCAGCCGATAGAGGAAGTCGGTCGTCTGTGCGCGAAACGGGGCATTCCCTTGGTCATCGATGCGGCACAAACGGCTGGGGTAATCCCTATCGATATGAAGTCATGGCACCTCGCCGCCATTGCATTCACCGGTCACAAGTCGATGCTCGGTCCCACGGGCATCGGCGGTCTGGTCCTTAACAGCGACGTAGAGATCGAACCGACCCGGTTCGGCGGTACAGGGATTGACTCGATCAGTCCAGTCCAAACCCAAACTTTTCCCCACCGCCTGGAGTGCGGAACCCTCAACCTCTTTGGCATCATCGGCCTTTCTGAAAGCCTCGGCTTAATCGAAGGCGAGGCGATGGGACGGATACACAATCATGAGATGTCCTTGCTCGCCAGGCTCCGTGACAGGCTGTCGTGCATTGACAGGGTAGACGTCTATTGCGCGGAGGACCTTTCCCACCACGTGGGTCTGCTGACCGCCAACGTGCGGGGGCTCAGGCCTGGAGACGTGGGCGATATTCTGGACGGTGACTATGGCATCGCCGTCCGCGTCGGGCTCCATTGCGCCCCCCTCGTTCACGAAAGCCTCGGCACTTCTCCCCTGGGCGGTGTTCGCTTCAGCTTTGGACCCTTCAATACCGCGATAGATGCGGACAGGGCAGCGGTGGCGATGTCGGAGATTGCGAAGGCCGGCAGCCGCCTCAATGCGTGAGCCTGTTTCAGCAATGGGCAACAGTAGTTTCTTATAAGAATACACAGACCCGCATGGCATGATGCTCAAGTACCGTGCGTAATCATAACATATTACATCAATTACCCGCTCGACTAACGCACCAGTAAAGTCTTGACAATATTTTCTGATAAGTGTTATAAGTTCACTTATAGGAAACCTAGAGGGTATAGACGGGATGTTATGAACGTCATTCTACAGAGGAGGTCCGCAATGGAAGGAGTACGTACGCCCCGTGTACTGGGAGAACTGATCGAAGAACGCGCAAAAAGGCTAGGAGACAAGAGGTTTCTCCGCTTCAAGGACCAGTCATTCACATACGACGAGATGGACCGCCTATCGAATCGATGTGCCAACGGATTCAAAGGTCTTGGCATCGCCAAGGGAGATAAAGTAAGCATAATGCTCCCCAACTGTCCAGACTACATCCATCTCTGGTTTGGTCTAGCGAAAATCGGGGGCGTAGAGGTGCCGATCAATACCTCCTATAAGGGCGAGTTCTTGCGCCACCTGGTGGACCAGTCCGATTCACGGATGATAGTGATCGCTCATGAATACCTGGATCGCCTCAAATTGATCGAGGACCAAATCAAGAAGGTGGAAAAGGTAATAGTCTGGGGGACGCCCAAGAACGGGAAAGCGCATGGGTTAAAGATACCGACTAACAGCTTTGAGGACTTCTTCAATAGCTCCGAAGCCCCCGTAAACGCCGCCGTCGAGCCGCGCGACCCTATCAGCATCATCTATACCTCCGGAACAACGGGCCTTTCGAAGGGTGGCCTCGGCTCTCACAATTACTGGATAGTCGTCGCAGAGAAGATGCTCGATTACCGGGATCATAGAAAAGAAGACATCTACCTGACATTCATGCCCCTCTACCACTTTAACGGTCAGGTCCTTACCACCCTTACCGCATGGGTGGGCGAGGCGGAGATGGTTCTTCTCGATAAATTCAGTGCATCCCGCTTTTGGGACGAAGTGCGGTACTACGGAGCAACCCAATTCAACTATCTGGGCGCCGTCATTCCGATTCTGGCAAAGCAGCCCGAAAAACCGAACGACATCGACAACCCCGCCCGTATCGCTCTGGGGGCAGGGTGTCCCCCGGCCGTGATGGAGCATGTGGAAAAGAGATTCGGAATCAAGTGTCTGGAAGGTTTCGGCATGACGGAGATAGGCATATGCATTCACGTCAAGTCGGATGACAGGCCACGCGGCTCTTGCGGGAAACCAATGGATATATACGAGCTAAAGTTGTTTGACGACGATGACAACGAAGTGCCCACAGGAGAAGTCGGAGAGATCGTGTTCCGACCGAAAGCGCCGTACGTGATGATGTCGGAGTATTACAACATGCCCGAGAAAACGCTGGAGGTCTTTGGGAACCTCTGGTTCCATACCGGTGATTTGGCCAAAAAAGACGAGGATGGGAACTTCTATTTCGTCGACAGGAAGAAGGACTCCTTGAGGAGGCGGGGTGAGAATATCTCCTCCTTCGAGGTGGAGCGGGCGATCAACTCGCACCCATCTGTCCTCGAGTCGGCGGCAGTCGCGGTCAAGTCCGAGCTTGCCGAGGATGAGGTAAAGATATGCGTTGTCCTAAAGCCCGGCACAGCCCTTACCCCCGAGGATTTGACAAAGTACGCGGCGGACCGGATGCCGTACTTCGCGGTGCCCCGTTACGTGGAGTTCATGGAAGCCCTGCCGAAGACACCGACCGAACGGGTGCAGAAATACCAGCTCAGACAGGCAGGCATCACGCCGAACACATGGGACAGAGAGAAGGCCGGCGTGGAGGTGACAAGGTAAGAGACAGCTCATTCAGGAGAAGGTACAGCGAGTTTCCAGTTATGATGCCGAGGGATATCATGATCAAAACAATAGGCATAGTCGGTTCCGGTGCTATGGGAAGCGGTATCGCGCAGGTGGCCGCGCAGGCAGGCTGCAATGTCATCATGAGGGATATCGAGGACAGGTTCCTTGAGGGCGCACTCAAGAATATCGACAAGTTCCTCGCCAAGAGCGTGCAGAAGGGGAAGATGACGGCGGAGGACAAGAACGCCCTCACGGGGAGGATCAAGACGACGACTAAGATGGAGGACCTGAAGGACGTCGACTTCGTCGTGGAGGCCGCCTTCGAGGTGATGGAGGTGAAGAAAGAGATCTTCGCGGAGCTTGACCGTCTCCTGAGGCCGGATGTCATTCTCGGGACGAATACGTCGTCCATGTCGATCACGGAGATCGCAAAGGCGACCAGGAGACCGGAGAAGGTGGTGGGGATGCACTTCTTCAACCCCGTGCCCCTCATGAGGCTCGTGGAAGTGGTGAGGGGCTACATGACGAACGACGAGACAGTGGCGGCTACTTCCGACCTGAGCAAGAAGTTTGGCAAGGAGACGGTGGAGGTGAAGGTCGATGTACCTGCATTTGTCGTCAACCGGCTCATGATACCGCATTTCATCGAGGCGATGAAACTCCTCGAACAGGGCGTGGCCTCCAAGGAGGACATCGACAAGGCAGCGAAGCTCGGACTCAATTACCCCATGGGCCCCTTCGAGCTGATGGACCTGACAGGTCTCGACATCAACTTCAACGTGAACGAGTACCTCCGGAAGGAACTGCCCCAGGAGCTGAAGTGGCAATCTTCACTCGAGCTGAAGAGCCTCGTGAAGGCCGGCCGCCTCGGCAGGAAGACAGGCGCGGGGTGGTACGAGTATAACAAGTAGCCATTTGGCGCGGGTTCAGGGCGGGAGGCCGGAAAGGACCTGTACCGCCTCCCGGTGCCTGATGCTTTACGAACGTCCGATTGAAGGGAGGAACAATATGATAGGTATCACATCAGTAGGCGCCTATATCCCAACGTACAGGCTGTCAGGTGAAGAGATAGGTAGGATGTGGCGGGCAAGGGGAACAGGCGAGAAGGCAGTGGCCGGCTACGACGAGGATACGGTCACCATGTCGGTGGCCGCCGCCCTCGAATGCATGAAGGGCGCTGTCTCGCCCGCAGGACTCTTTTGCGCGACAACGACCGCCCCATACAAAGAGAAGCAGATCGCTTCCATAGTGGCAGCTGCCTGCGACCTCGACAAGACATGCCGTACGGCAGATTTCACGAACAGCTTAAGGGCAGGCACATCGGCCCTCCTATCGGCCCTTGATGCGGTGAAGGCCGGCGCGTCATCGGCCCTCGTGACCGCCTCCGATTGCCGGGTAGGCGCCCCCAAGGGGAGGTTCGAGCCGATCCTCGGGGACAGCGCCTGTGCCCTCATGATAGGATCGAACGACGTCCTTGCCGAGATCGAGGGGACCTATTCGATTTTCAATGAGTTCACCGACCTCTGGAGGACGGAGCACGATACTTTCCCCCAGGCGGGGGAGGCACGCTTCATCGAGGAGATGGGTTATTTCCCCGCCATGAAGGAGGTCGTGGCCGGTCTCATGAAGACCTATTCCCGCACCCCATCCGATTTTTCGAAGATCGTCTTCTACGCCCCCGACATGCGGCAGCACGCCTCCATGGCGAAGGCTCTGGGCTTCGAGAACGTGCAGGATCCCCTCTACGGCACGATCGGCAATACAGGAACGCCTGCCACCCTCATCATGCTTATCTCCGCCCTGGAAGAGGCGCAACCGGGTGACAGGATACTCTTCGCGAGCTACGGGGACGGTTGCGACGCCTTCATATTCCGCGTCGTGAAACCCATTTCCGGCCTTACCATGAAGGAAAGGCTTGCGCGGAAGGTCAATATCGACTATGGCACCTACCTTCTCTGGCGCGATCTCCTTCCGGTCGAGCCATCGAGCCTGCCCGAGCGGTCGGAGCCGTCCCTCGCGACGCGATGGAGGCAGAGAAAAACCGTATCGAGCTTATACGGGTTCAAGTGCAAGAAATGCGGCACGCCGCAACTGCACCCCCTCGGCCAGATCGTCCGGATCTGTGTCTCGTGCCAATCAAAGGACGACTTCGAAAGTTACAAGTTCTCCGACAAAACAGGCAGGCTTTTCACCTACGCGGTCGATCAATTGCAGCCCACGAAGAACCCGCCGGGCCTCAACGGCATCGTCGATTTCGACGGTGGCGGCAGGATGATCTGCGAGCTGACCGATTATGACATAAAGAAGGCGCAGGTGGGCATGCCCGTGGAGATGACCTTCCGGAAGCTCTCACAGGGGAAAGGCATAGTCAACTATTTCTGGAAGGCAAAACCGATGGAGTAAGGAGGATACGATGGAAAGCATAAAGGACAAGATCGCGATCATAGGGATGGGCTGCACGAGGTTCGGCGAACGGTGGGAACTCGGGGTGGGAGATCTCCTCGTCGAGGCCGCCTACGAGGCATTCGAGGACGCCGGTGTAGGGCCCAAAGATATACAAGCGGCGTGGCTCGGGACGGTCTTCTCGGGAATGAGCGCCTTGACACTCTCCGCCCTCGGCCTTCAGTACATTCCCATCACGAGGGTGGAGAATATGTGCGCCACGGGCTCGGAGGCACTTCGGGCAGCGGCCTACGCCATTGCCGCGGGCGTCTGCGACATCGCGCTGGCCATCGGCGTGGAGAAGCTCAAGGACTCCGGCCAGACCGGGGTAAAAGGCCCCGCCGTCCTCGGTGACAACCCCGACGGGAGCGCATCGGTCGGCTCGGGCTATAGTGCCCCCGCCTCCTTCGCCTACCTCGGGACGCGCTATTTCCACCAGTACAATATTGACAGAGATAGGGGCAAGGAACTTCTCGCGAAAATCGCCGTGAAGAACCACTACAACGGGAGCCTCAGTCCCAAGGCGCACTTCCACAACATCCTTACCGTGGAGCAGGCAATCAAGGCACCCATCGTAGCCTGGCCTCTGGGCCTCTTCGATTGCTGCGGTGTAAGCGACGGCGCGGCCTGTGCAATCGTATGCCGGGCGGATATGGCAAAGAACTTCAGAGCCGATCCCATTTACATCAAGGGGTTCGGGATCAGCGCGGGCGCGCGCCAGGGATCCATGAGACAAGATTACGACTACGTCCACATCGACGAGAACGTCCTCGCATCGCAGCACGCCTACCGGGAGGCGGGCATTACCGACCCACGGAAGGAAATCAGTGTTGCCGAAGTCCATGACTGCTTTACATGTCACGAGCTGATCATTTACGAAGACCTGGGCTTCAGCCGCCGGGGCGGGGCCGGGGAGGATATCGACGCCGGCACATTCACCCTCCGGGGAGAGCTTCCCGTGAATACCGACGGGGGATTGAAGTGTTTCGGCCATCCTTTGGGGGCCAGCGGCCTGAGAATGATGTACGAGATATATAAACAGTTGCAGGGCAAGGCAGATCAGCGGCAGGTCAAGAATCCCCGGCTGGGACTGACGCATAATCTGGGGGGCAATCCGGGTGCCGGTATCGGGTGTTGTGTGGTGGTAGGGAACGAAAAAGAGGCTTAGCCCCGGGAGCCACCCATAGTCGGGGACCGTGAGGCTTCTGCCTCGCGGTCCCCGACCACCATCTGACAGTGAAACCACGCCCGCGAAGAGGTCGATGGCCTTGTTTGCGTCAGTCCCCGGTAGCCGATTGATCGAACTCTCCGTAGCAGCCTCGTATTTCCGATAGTGCTTATTGCCGCGATACCCTGTTTCATAGTTGCAAACACTGGTACCAATGTTCGAGGGACTTGACTATCCGTCTCCGGTTGCCTAAGATTCCCGTCTCAAGGTATTATGTGTCGTTTATCATAACAATTGGTGGCTCTATTGAGGAAACGCCGAACCCCGATGTTCGAAAAGAAAAGCTTGACAGGTTTTCCTACTAGTGCTATAAATGGTTACTAATAGGAAACATCATGTGCGTGGTGATGGACGAGCGGATGGTGGTTCGCGGTTGCACAACAGTCTCGTGAAGTGTCTTGCAGGCAAAGGCGATGCGGCAGGCAGCGGGGTTCATCAGTTCCCCGAAACGGGGGTAAGAAACAATAAAAAGGGAGGGAGCTATGGGAAATGATGATTTAAGCGAGATCGTCGGCGGCAACAACGTTCTGGACAGCCCCGAGGTCCTGGAGGAGTATTCCGGGGACATGAGCTTTGTAGCCCGTATGCGGCCAAGGTGCGTGGTCAAACCAGGGAATACACAGGAAGTGCAGGAGATAGTGAAGTGGGCAAACGAGACGGGTACGCCGCTCGTGCCGGTCAGCTCCGGCGCCCCTCATTTTCACGGCGGTACCGTGCCGAAGGCGGGCGGGGCAGTCATGGTCGACCTGACCAGGATGAAAAAGATTATAAACATCGATCCCGGCAACCGGGTGGCAATGGTAGAACCGGGCTTGACGTTTGCGGAACTGCAACCGGAACTTGCGAAGCATGGCCTGTCCGCATACATGCCATTGAGCCCCAGGGCTTCCAAATCTGTTGTGGGAAGCATGCTCGAAAGGGAGCCTGTGACAATGCCGGCCCACCATTGGGACAGTTCCGATCCATTTCTGTGCGCAGAGGTCATTTTTGGGACGGGTGATGCGATGAGAACCGGCGAGGCTGCCGGACCGCAGAGCACGGAGGAAAAGCTAAAGGCAGGCAGTTCCTTGATGACCCCTTTCGGACTCTCTCAGTTTGACGAGAACAAATTGATATCCGGGGCCCAGGGAACCATAGGGATCATCACGTGGGCGACCCTGAAATGTCGTGTGGCATCTAAGTTCAGCCGGACTTTACTGATTCCGTCAGACGCGATAGAACCGCTGATTGAGATGAGCTATAAGTTACTGAGGACCAGACAGAGCGACAACCTTTTCATTCTGAATGGCCTCAACCTCGCATGTCTCCTGGGGAAAAACTATGATGAGATACAAGCACTCCGGGAGGTTCTGCCTCTGTGGGTCGGGGTTGTCAGTTTCGAGGGGAACGGTGATCTGCCCGAGGACAAAGTGGCATGGATGGAAGGCGATTTCCGTGACATCGTCCAGCAGACTAGTCCCCTGAAAGTGGCGGATACAATCCCGGGGGCAAATGCCGATGAGATGTCCAGGATACTGGCCGGTCCATCTGACGAGCCCTATTGGAAACTGAGAGACAGAGGTGGGTGCGCCGATCTATTCTTCCTGACGACCCTCGATAGAACCCCGCGCTTCGTGAATGCGCTACCCGCAATGGCGACGGCGAGACGTTACCCGATCGGCGATGTCGGTGTGTACATACAGCCCATCGTGCAGGGTACGAGCTGCCATTGTGAATTTAATATGTACTATGACCCGGCGAAGGCTGCTGATATCGAAAAGGTGAAATCCCTCGTCACCGACGGAGCCGGCGAACTGGCCAACCTCGGGGCATTCTTTTCCAGGCCCTATGGATACTGGGCGAGGATCGCGTATGGCCGTGCTACAGAGAGTGCCATCATGCTAAAGAAAGTCAAAAAGATCTTCGACCCGAAAGATGTCCTCAACCCTGGACAACTATGCTTCTAAAGGAAACCACTAGGAGGTGACGAAATGGCATTGAAAGATTTTGAACATGATATGCAACGGTGCTCAAGATGCTCGTACTGCAAATGGGTAGCCTGGGAGAACCAGCGCCATCCTGATTACATAAAGGGCTGCCCCTCGTCGGCCAGATACAACTTCCATGCCTATGCGGCAAGCGGCAAGTGGAATATGGGGTATTCACTTCTGCATGGCAGGATCGATTATTCGGATGAATTTCAGAACGCCGTGTACAGATGCATGATGGACGGCTGCTGCGATGTTTCGTGTAAATCGTGCAATGACATAGAGCCGTTGGAAAACATGCACGAACTGAGAATGAAATTCGTCGAGGACGGCCAGATACTGCCGGAACATATGCTCGTCATCGATGGCCTGAAAAAAGAAGACAACATGATGCAGGGCAAGAAGGCGGACCGTGGAAAATGGGCCGACGGCATTGCCGTGAAGAATCTCTCCAAGGAAACGGCCAAGGTTGCCTTCCGCGCAGGCTGCAGGTATTCGTTTGACGAAGAACTGTGGCCGGTCGTCAGGGGCGGGCTGAAACTGATCATGGACGCCGGTGTTGACGTGGGCATCTGGGGAACCGACGAGGTCTGCTGTGGCGGCCGGGCCGATTCCATGGGATTTGCAGGCGAGCTGAAGACGTATGCGGACCATAACCTGGAAGCGCTCAAGGCGGCAGGCGTGGAGATGCTTGTCACCCCATGCGCCGACTGCTACCAGCACTATAAGGTCCTCTATGACAAGATCGGCAAGAAGCCGGAGGTTGAGATCCTCCATATCACGGAATATCTGTATCGGCTGATACAGGAAGGAGCGATCAAGCTTACGAAGCAGGTGCCGTTGACCGTTACCTACCATGATCCTTGCCACCTCGGCAGGCTGGCGGAGCCATGGGTGCACTGGAAGGGAAAAGAAGTAAAGGTACTGGGGCAGATGATCATACACGATCCTCCAAAGAAATACAGACGCGGCGCCGATGGGGTGTACGATATCCCGCGGGAGATACTCAAAAGCATCCCCGGTCTGAAATTTGTGGAGATGTACCGGATCAAGGATTCGGCGTGGTGCTGCGGCGCGGGCGGCGGCGTGAAGGAGGCGTATCCTGATTTCGCCGACTGGACAGCGAACGAGCGACTGAAAGAGGCTAAGGCGGTAGGTGCCAAGGCCATTGCGACGTCTTGCGGCTGGTGCAGGCGGAACTTCATCGACGCGATGAACAACGGCGCGGAACAGATGGAGGTCTACGACCTCATAGAGCTTGTCCAGAAAGCACTTTAAGGAGGAGGTGTCGATATGGCATTATCAGATAGAGAATACCAGGCCCTGGAAGACATAGTCGGCCAGGACAATATATCGCGCGATCCCGCGATCCTTGACACCTACAACCAGTGTTGGGGGCACAAAGCGGTGTTCGATCAGAAATGGTCGCCCCGTGCAGGTGCGGTACTTCTGCCGGGAAGCACGGAAGAATGTCAGGCCATTGTCAAGGCGTGTAACAGGTACCACATACCCTTCAAACCATTTTCCTCGGGGTTCGAGATTGTCGCCCTGGCGCTGACCAGCGCAGACAGAAACATCCTGCTCGACCTCAAGAGAATGGATCGGATTCTGGAAATCGATGTGAAGAACATGCATGCGGTTGTAGAACCGTATGTGCCGGTCTACAGACTGCAGAAGGAGTTGTTCAAGCACGGGGTGACGGTCGGCGCAATCGGCGCCGGACCGAGCACGGGTATTGTCGCGGCCTCCTGCTGCCATTTTGGCGGGGGGACCACGATGGTAAGCACCGGGGGTCTCGGCCGTGGCGTCCTGGGTGTTGAGTGGATATTGCCGACCGGGGACATATTGAGGATGGGTTCCGCGGAGAACGATCACGGGTGGTATAGCGCCGACGGACCCGGCCCCAATCTGAGGGGTGTATTGAGGGGCCGTTCCGGCGCAAACGGAGGGCACGGTGTTATCACGAAGGCAAGCGTAAAGCTGTATCCGTGGTATGGTCCTGACGACATGGAGTTCGCGGGTCCGCCCGGTGTGTCGGCGTCGGCAAGGCGCATAACGAAAGTACCGGAGAACTATAAGCCGATAATGATCAAATTCCCTACCGAGGAGGCCATGTGGCAGTCGCTCCAGAGGATCGGCAGGGCAGAACTTGCGACGAGCCTGATGGCCGCCATGCTGTTCCCCTACGGCGAGGGAAACGACGAGGCCTGGGTGGAAATACAGAAGATTGCCCAGTCGGGGGCCGACATGGCCGACCTCGCGGAGACGTCCATAGCGATTCTTATCGGCGCCGACACGCAGAGAGGCCTTGCATACAAAGAGAAATGTCTGATGCACATCATGAATGAGCTAGGCGGATTTCCGCTTCCCTTGCCCCCGCTGGGCGCGGAAATGATGTTCGCGGGGCTGATGTGGCACTTCCTCTTTGTGCAGGCGGCTTTCCGGAGGACCGGTGATTTCTTTATATCGCCGACAGGTGATGCCAGTCTGGGCCAGATGAAGCTCATGCACCAGCGCGCCAAGGAGATAATAATGCCGTACCTTCGGAACGGACAATTCCTGCAAACGCCGGTCCCTGACATGTTTGCGGCGCCTTCCGAGCATAATTCGGTCGGTATCCACGAGGAGAACTGTACCTATTATGATCCCTGGGATCAGAATTCGCTGAACGGGATGAGGGAACTCGCAACAATGTCGGAAGACCCGGACGGGTCTTGTGGGGAGTTGGGTGTGTGTCACCTCGGTGGAGGGCTCCAGGTCGAGTTTGCGAGCCATGTTCATCAGAAGTTCGGGCCGAAATATGACAACTACGATGTATGGCTAAGGAAGATACGGGCTATGCTGGACCCCAACGATGTAGGGGATTGGTCCGCCTATATACCGTCCATTTTTCCATGAACCTCCAGGTGACATGGGTGGGGCCGCGGAAGCGAAAGCCAAGCGGCCCGACCTCATGTCGGGTCGATGTGCAGGTGCCGCGAAGGACGATCCTCGGTATGGCGCATGTCCATATGAGCACTATTCGGCGGTACGGGCAAGGGTGACGGTCACGCGTTAGGGTATGGCACGGATGCGTCCATTTAAGCGGAAGGAGTCGGAACATGAAAAGACTGCTTCGCATTGACATGGGTACACGGCATTACACCGTAGAGGATATTGCCGGGCCGTATAAGAACCTTGGGGGACGGGGGCTCAGCTCGACGATTATACACAACGAGGTTCCGCCTATGGCTGATCCCCTGGGGCCGGAAAACAAGCTTATCTTCGCCGCCGGCATCCTTGCGGGTAGTAAGGTGCCGAACAGTGGACGTCTATCGGTCGGCGCGAAGAGCCCGTTGACAAATGGCATCAAGGAGGCCAATGCCGGAGGAACGGCGTCTCAAAAGCTGGCCCGCCTTGGCTATCAGGCGGTTATCGTAGAGGGGTGCGCAGCGGAACCCTGCACAGTGAAAATTGATAAGGGCGGCGTCACGTTCTCTCCCGCCGCTGGCCTCAAGAGGTTGGGCAACTACGAGGTTGTCGACAGGCTAAAACGGAATAATACGGCGATTATTTGTATCGGGCCCGCCGGAGAGTTGAAATTGCGTGCGGCGGCGGTGGCGGTCACCTCGTGGGATTTCCATATAAGAGTTGCGGGCAGGGGCGGTCTCGGCGCAGTAATGGGCTCCAAGAATTTGAAGGCTGTTGTCATCGACGACACGGACTGCGGCGGGCAGAACGAGCAAGACGACCGAACGATGAGGGCAGCGGTAAAGGAGCTTTCAAAGCATATTAGTTCAAATCCCGTTTCTCAGGCCTTTAGGCAAATGGGAACGCCTTTCCTGGTGATGCTGACCAACACTATAGGCTGCTTGCCGACCAGGAACTATTCCGTGGGGCAATTCGGGGGCGCAGAGAAGATTTCCGGGGAGCACATGCATGCCCAGATGAAAAAAAGGCCAAATAGCCAATCAGTCCACCGGTGTATGAATGGATGCGTGATCAGTTGCTCGAATGTCTACACAGATAAGAATGGAGAGGTGATTGTCTCCGGGCTCGAGTACGAGACGCTTGGACTTGTGGGCGCGAATTGCATGATTGATGATCTGGATGCGGTTGCCCGAATCAACCGGGCCTGCAACGATGTGGGCGTCGATACCATGGATGTGGGGGCAGCCATAGCTGTCAGCATGGAGGCCGGGTTACTGCCGTGGGGGGATGGGGCCAAGGCCCTGTCGCTGATAGAGGAGATCGCGAAGGGAACAGAAAACGGGGTGATGATTGGCAACGGGTGTAGAGCTGCCGGCGAGAAGCTGGGGGTTAAGAGGATTCCCCATGTAAAAGGTCAGAGTCTGGCGGCCTACGATCCAAGGGTGCTGAAGGGAACGGGTGTGACGTATGCCACCTCCACGATGGGGGCGGATCACACCTGCGGCAATGCCCTTGGGGGTCCGTCGATGCCCGAATACAACCCGTCCGCACCCGATGGTCAGGGACCGCTGTCACAATTCCTGCAGACATTCTTTGCCGCTATCGACACTCTCGGCCTCTGTCTCATGGCCTCGGTGCCGCTCGTCGAGAGTCCGGAAATGCTTGGACGGCTCGTGACATGCGTTTCATCACTCACGGGAGAGGCGTTGCCGGAGGATTACCTGATCAGGCTCGGTACGGCCGTGTTGAAGACGGAGCGGTTATTCAACGAAGCAGCCGGGTTGGGAAAGAAGGATGACCGGCTGCCGCAATTCTTCCTTGAAGAACCGCTTCCCCCGTCTGGAACCGTATTCGATGTCCCGGAAGGCGAGATAGATGGCGTATATGAAGCGATTAAAGGAGGAGTATAAAAGTGGAACGGGATCGAATTCTCGTGGCGGTGCAGAAAAAGGGTATCGGAACCGCCCAGGCGGCATCGATTTCGCTTGAGAATCTGAAAACGGCTTGGGAGCTTTCCCGGCAGGGAGATGGCGAGATTGTATGTGCCTGCGTGCTCGGTTCGGGGATAGATGAGTTTGCGGACGAGATGGCTTCTTATGTAGATGAAGTATATGCAGTAGATAATCCATTGCTTTCCCGTTATCAGGCTGATCTCTACGCATGCGCGCTCGAAGCGGTATGCCGGGCCGTGAACCCCCGCACCGTCCTCATGGGTCACACCTACGAGAACCGTGAGGTGGGACCGAAGCTGGGATGCAAGATGGGAAAGGACCTTATCACCGATTGCGTGAAAATAGAGAGGGACAGAGAGACAGGCGCGCTCCTCTGTACGAAGCCTGTGTATGGGGGCAATGCCGTGGCTGTTTTCGACCTTCTCGAGAGGCCGCAAATGGTGACCATCAGGTCAAAGATAACGGAAGCACTGCAGAAAAGCCCGGCGAAGGGTCTGGTTACGCAATTGGAGTGCGAGCTTGTTCCGGCCATGGGACTCACGGAATCCCTCGGCCTTGTTCCGGGAGAGGAGGCTGTCAACCTGAGCCGGGCGGAAGTAATAGTCGCCGGTGGCAGGGGTGTGAAGACCGTAGAGGACCTTGAGAAACTGAAGGGCCTTGCCGCGGTCCTCAGGCGGCGTTTCAAGGTGGAAATGGGGGCGAGCCGGGCCGTCGTAGATGCGGGTCTTATGCCGCATTCCCGGCAGATCGGCCAGACGGGGGAGAAGGTAAGTCCGCAGCTTTACATTGCTGTTGCAATATCAGGTGCTGCGCAGCACATGGCCGGGATAACCGGGGCCAAGAAGATTTTAACCATCAATAAGGATGCAGGGGCGGCTATCTTTGGATCCTCAGACTATGGGGTCGTCGGTCAGTATGAAGATATTGTCCCCGCACTAATCAAGAAATTGGAGGAACTGTCGTGAATGGACCGACGATCATTGTTTGCATAAAGGATGTCCCGGACCCCGAGGGACCGAGCTCGGCCTATGAGATTCACAGCGAAAGCAAAAAAGTTGTCCCTGTCGGGATTCCACCGGTCATTAATCCATATGACGAGAATGCTCTGGAACTTGCTGTTCGGCTCAAGGAACGCTGGGGAGGAACCGTAATTGCCATCAATATGTCCGAAAAGGCGGTGACACCGGTTCTCAAGAAGGCGTTGGGCGTAGGAGCCGATCGGCTGATTCTGGCGGAAGATCATGGTTTCAAAGACCTCAGCAGCTATGCGACGGCGCAGGTCCTGAGCTCGGTAATCAGTAAGATCGGGTCATTCGATATCGTCCTTACCGGCAGAGAGGCCGCTGACTGGGATTCAGGTCAGGTGGGCGTGCTCATCGGGGAACTGCTGAAAATTCCCAGCATGGCCCTGGTCAAGAAGGTAGAGCTGGAAGATGGTGTAGTTACGGTGGAAAGATTGAAACGGAACGGGTACGAAGTGGTTCGGGCGCCGATTCCGGTAGTGCTTACCGTAAGCAGCGAAGTGGGCGAGTTGAGGCTTGCAACGCTGAAGGCCATTCAGGATGCGCGAAAAAAACCGGTCGTGGTGTGGAGAGCGGCAGATCTCGGATTTGAGCCGGGTATCTTAAGGACGAAAGCGATACGAGCTGTTGTACCCCCCCCTTCGCACGCGCGGCAGTGCCTTCTCATCGAAGGAACGACGGCGCAGGAGAAAGGGGAGAACCTGGCGGTGAGGCTGCGGCAGGATAATATCATATAACCCATAGGGGAACGGGAGGTGAGGTCTATAAGGAGGAATAAGGAATCAGACAGTGACGGATTAGGGGAGTAACATCGGCTTGCATGTGGATGGCTGGTAGTCGTTTCTGCCGAGCACACAAGAGATGATCCAAAAGGGGGGATCGATGATATCCATGAAGAAAATCGATAAAAGAAGAATGCCGTGCTCGCCGCAGGCGAGGCGGACAGGTAAGGACTTATGCGTGATGGTCATATTGCTGCCGTTATTACTGGGCGCGCTCATGATGACGCCCGCATACGCGATCGAAAACGGCAAGACCGCGAACCCCGGCGGCGCGGATGACTGGCTGGACTGCATGGCTCCGCCTCCGGGAGGCATATATGGACTTGCGTACACCGGTTATTTTTGGGCGGATAGATTCAACGACAGCCACGGGAGGCCGCAAGTCCCGATATTCCACACGAACTATGAGCTGACGGCATTCAGGATCGGATACATGACGAAATGGAAGTTCCTCGGCGCCGATGTGGGTTTCAACGCAATCATGCCCTTTGCCCGGGGGTATGCCGACGTCGGTATCCCCGCGATCGGATACAGGAACAGCCAGACGAAAGCGGGATACGGGGATACGGTCCTGGGGCCGATCATCCTCGGCTGGCACGGCAAGAACTTTCACCAGGTTGCAACAATTCAGATCTACACGCCAACGGGGATGTACGACAAGAATGACCTGGTGAACCTGGGAAACAACGTCTGGACATTCGAGCCTGTCTACAGCTTCACGTATCTCGGGGACAAAGGCTTCGATGTCGCCGCCAAGTGCATGTACGACATTAATACGAAGAATCAGTCTACGGACTATCTTTCCGGGCAGGCGCTCACCATCGACTACTCCATTGGCCAGCGGTACAAGAATTTCAGATTCGGTGTAGTCGGGAATTTCTACAAACAGCTCTCGCAGGACCAACAATTCAGCGTTATCTATAACAACGGGAACAAGGCGCAATCCTTTTCCATCGGACCCGCAATTACCATGGACTATAAATTCCTCTTCTTCGAGCTGAAGTATGAAAAGGGTTTAGATGTGCGCAATATGCCCGTGCTGGACAAGATCTATTTCAAGATCGCGATGCCTCTCGCCATTCTGTAGGAAGGGATGAACGACGTGGCGGGAACGTGATCACAATGAGGAATATTTGCACCCGGGAATGGAGCGCCCCGAAAGAATGAATCCAAGGCATCTGTCTCGCTAATCCTCCTTTAGGCCGTGTGCCTTCGCTCTGGCAGCAGCGGCAGACCACTCCCTGTAGGTCTGCCGCTGCCCTTAATCTTTCGCCTCCTCACCTAGCGTGGCCGGGGTTTTCGTAACGGCTGCGGTACTCGTCGCATTTCACCTTCTCCTCGGCGGTCATGGGCAGTCCCCTTCGTTGCCACTCGGACCAGAACGCCCATTTCTGCTCGCCGGTACCTTTGTCGATCACGGCCCGCATATCACGAAGCTGATGGTCGGACAGGTGCCGGTAGTATATCTGCAGGTAACCGCCGAAATTGTCGTATTCCCGCAGATTCCGAAGGGCTTCCTGCCGCTCGGTCGGGGTGGAGCGCATCTGACACCGCCTGTACCATTCCTCGGTAAAGGCTTGCTGTTCCTCGGGCGCTGTGTTACGGATCGTTGCCCGTTGCTGGTAGAGTTGTTCGTCCGTCATCGTGCTGTAATCCGTAAGGGCCCAGGCGCAGGGTACGGCCAACATGCCCGCCAATAGAATCATTAAAAGCGCGCTCCTCATTCTATCCCTCCTGATTGTTATTTTATGGTGCCCCAGTCTCTCGTCTCTCCCCATGTTGCCTATACTAGAACTATGAGCACTGTAAGGAAAGATTGCAAGTGGCGCTGTCATGTGGCTGTGATCGTCCATCCCCATGCCCTCCCCTGGGGACTGTGGTGGTAAAACGCCTAATAATAGCGATAATACGACTGTAACGGCTCAGGGCCACACTGCTAGGAGTGAGGGGGGCGCAAGGCTAACACACGGCCCCATCGCCGTTCGTATCTCTTTGTAAAACATAATGTTTCTTAAAAGGAAATAATGTGCTAAAGTTCCGGGTGCGGCGCGACGAAAATAAAGTATAGATGACAACGGACAAAGCTATGCACAAGGAGGTCTGAAATGAGGATCAGCGATTTGAGGATAGCGACGCGCCTGAAGATTCCCTTCGCCGTGATGACCGGAATCATCGTGGTGGGCAGTATTGTCGGATTCAAGAACATGCACGATATCGACTCAAAACTGGAAGAGATTGCGAATAGGGGCTTCGAGAAGACGATGGTGGCGAACAGGATCATCAATTCCGTGAACGGCGCCTATGCGTCCCTGGGCGTCATCGCGTCTTTTCAGGAAAAGGACGAAGTGGACGAGGCGAGGCGAAATATCGACGAGCAGAGAAAGAGCTACGGAACCTGCCTAGAGACGTTGGAAAGACTGGAGGGAACACCCAAAGGCAGGGAAATGATTTCGAGATTCAAGGAGGCGATGAGCGAAGCTCATAAGACGAGCAAGAGGGTTGTCGCGCTTGCCGGAACAGGGCAGTCAGAGGCGGCCTTGAAGCTCTACCTGGACGAGGCCAAGCCGGAATCATCACGCATCACGGACATCATGAAAGAGCTCATCGATTACGAAAGCCGGCAAGTCAAGGCCGCGCTCAAGGAGATGCGGGATGCGAACAATTCCGTCCGCGTTTGCGTGAGCATCTTTAATCTGTTTTTTGTGGGCATCTGCGTTTGTGCCTCGTATTTCACCCGACGGAGCATCGTTCCGCCGCTATACAAGGCGGTTTACGTGGCGAATAAGTTGTCAGAAGGGGAACTGACCGTTGATGTGGAGACGGAGAGAAAGGATGAGGTAGGTGAGCTTATGAAGGCGATGCATAACATGGTTACAGAATGGAGGAACGTCATAACCCGCGTTCAGACGGCTTCCCGGCAGGTCGCCGCATCCGCCGGCCGGCTCAGAGGCGATGCCGAAGAGACATGCAGGGAGTACAGCGAGCAGGCGGGCAGGACGTCGCAGGTGGCATCCTCCGCCCAGGAAATGTCCCAAACAGTACTCGACATCGCAAAAAATGCAAATGATATCGCGTCTTCCGCAACTCAAACCGCCCATATCGCGAAGGAAGGAAAGGACGTCGTCGATGCGTCCATGGACGAAGTGAAAAAAATTGCCCACACCGTCGACCAATCCGCGGGCTTTGTGAGAATCCTTGGAGAACAGTCCAACCACATCGGTGACATTGTGACGGTCATTAACGATATCGCCGATCAAACAAACCTTCTGGCACTGAATGCAGCCATTGAGGCTGCCCGCGCCGGAGAGCAGGGCAGGGGGTTCTCGGTCGTGGCCGACGAAGTCAGAAAACTCGCCGAGCGCACGGCCGACGCAACATCGAAGATCGGTTCAATGATTCATTCTATTCAGAAAGGGGTCAGCCAGGCGGTAAATTCGATGGAAGAAGCAACGGACAGGGTGACCGCGGGGGTGAAGCTCTGCACGAGGGCGGGTGAATCCCTTGAAGGGATCGTGCGCAGCGCCAACGGGCTTCAACTCATGGTGCAGCAAATCGCTTCAGCCACGGAAGAGATGACGGCCACTTCCGATTCTATTGCCGACGATATCGAGCACGTTGCCGCAATTTCTGGAAAAGCAGCCACCACCTCCGAGCAGACGATGGCGGCCGGGACTGAACTGGCAGATCTGTCAGCGGACTTGCAACTGACGATCGGCACGTTCAGGTTATGAGTGACGAAAAGCGCAGAAGGGATAGAGGCAATACGCGGAGAAAGAGAACCGGCGGCCTGGTGTATTCATGTGCGCCGGCCCGGCAAGAAGGATTGGGGACGGGCTCGGATGAGCGGATGATGGCAGCCGGGGTCGTTATGGCAGGCGACCGGAAGAAACGCCCCGGACTCCGCTCCGACCCTCTCCACCATGCTGGAGGATATCTTCGTTGAGTCGACCCGCGCCCCCGCGTTTGTAGTAATACATGACTACGAGAAGCTTCGCCTCCCTGTCCCCGATGCTCCTGATCGAATGGGGAATGGCCGCGTCGAAATAGACGGCGTCACCTTCACGGAGGGTATATCTCTTGCTGCCATAAACAAGTTCGACGGTTCCCTCAAACACGTACATGAACTCCTCGCCGTCATACGACAATACCTCGTCCGATTCCAACGAAGGCGTGACGATAAGGGGCTCCATGTTTCTGCCAGCCTTCTTGTAGGCCAGCCGCTCAAAGCGGTACCCCGAGGCATCACCCCTCGATGAGCCCTCTTTTCTCTCATCGGCCCGTACGATGCAGAGCGGGATATCCTCACCCTTTTCCGAGCTGCCCGTAAGAAGAAAACCCACGTCTATCTTGAGGGCAAGGGCCAGTTTGGTCAATGTGGAAAGGGGAGGCGCCTTCTCGGAGTTCTCCATTTTCGACACATAACCCTTCGTGAATCCCGCTCGCCTGGCGAGCTGCTCGATGGACAGGCTCTGCTCCAATCGCGCCCTTTTAATATTTTCCGCAATTATTCTCTCGTCCATGGTGTCTTTATGCCCCGATCCTGCGGTCTCTTCAATAGAAACCATTTTACTCTGAGCGGGAACGCTTGTCAAATATACTGCATACAAAAGCTGAGTTCCTCCCTCCCCTTCTCCTTTGTTTGAAAACACTGCTGTGAAACACTGTTGACGATATGTGTACTATTTTTCGGGCGACAAAGAAGGGAAGCTTCGTGCCGGTTGCGCTGAGTCACAGCGTGAGGCCATCCGTGCGGACGGGGGGCGGGGCAAAACCTTCAAAAGGCGGGCGGGGTAAAAGGACCGGCAGGCAAATTAGGGGCTAATTTCCTGACTCTGGGGAGAGACTCCATGTTTCTGTCCCTGGCGCGGCGTCGCGCATCATCTGCGCTTGTAGTAATAGGTGACCACCAGAAGTTTCGCTTCCTTGTCGCCGACGCTCCTGCCCGAATGGGGAACAGACGCATCGAAATAACCGGAGTCACCCTCGTGGAATGTATATCTTTTGCTGTCATAGACGAGTTCGACCGTTCCTTCGAGGACGTACATGAACTCTTCACCGTCATACGACAATACCTTCTCCGATTGAAGGGAAGGCGTAAGAATGAGGGGCTCCATATTTCTGCCCGCCTTTTTGAAGGCCAGCCGCTCGAACCGGTATCCGGAAGCCGCGCCCCTCGACGAACTTTGCTGTCTTTCGTCGGTCCGTATGATGCAGAGGGCCACGTTCTCACCCCTTTCCGAATTTCCGGCCAGAAGAAATCCCACGTCTACCTTGAGGGCAATGGCCAGTTTCGTTAACGTGGAAAGGGGAGGGGCCTTCTCGGAATTCTCTATTTTCGAGACATAACCCTTAGTGAACCCCGCTCGCCTGGCGAGCTGCTCGATGGACAGGCCCTGCTCCAATCGCGCCCTTCTAATATTTTCCGCAACTATTTTTTCGTTCATAATATCTTCGATTTCTTGACTTTTTAGTTTCGTTATAAGAAACTATTTTACCCTAATGGATAACACTTGTCAAATATTGTAGACATGAGGACCACTTTTCCGAAACTGGTCCATAGATCCCCGAAACGCGGTTTACGATAAGCATACCGCCCGATAGTCATGAGTAGCCATTATTGCTCCGGGGGGAGTTTAGATGAATCCGAGCCTTTCCGCTTCTTCCCTCAATTGTTCCCGGAAATCGGGATGAGCGATCCCTATTAGGCTCCCTACCCGCTCTTTTACCGTCTTGCCGCGCAGCCAAGCGGAACCGTATTCCGTCACGACATAGTCGGTTATGCCCCGGTGAAGGGTTACCGGGGTTCCCTGTGGAGCAAGAGAAACAATAGTAGATATCTGTCCGTCCTTTGCCGTTGATCGACACGCAATGATGGACTTTCCCTGCCCATCAAGCCCCTGTCTTGCACCTAGTGCCGTGTCAAGCTGGCCGCCTGTTCCGGAATAGTGATTTGTCCCAATACCTTCGCTAAAGACCTGGCCGGTGAGGTCGACCATCATACACGTGTTAATAGATCTCATCTTCGAATTCCGCCGGATCACGGCCGGATCATTCACATACCTTCCTTTTAACATCAAGATCGTCGAATTATTGTCTGCCCAGTCGTAGAGTTCCTGCGTACCCCACAGGAAGGCGCAGATAAACTTGCCGTTGTACAGCGTCTTCTTTTTGTTCGTAATAACGCCTATATCATAGAGATGTCTCATGGAATCGACCAGCATCTCCGTGTGAACACCAAGGTCTTTCTTCGTCTCAAGGCAACGGGCCACGGCGTTGGGTATCTCACCTATACCGAGCTGGATCGTGGCTTCGTCCGGCACCAGTTCGGCAATGTGCCGACCTATTGAAAGATCTATTTCGTCAAGCTCCCTGTTGGGCAACATAAACAGGTCATGGTCGTCCTCTACAAAAAAGTCCACGTCATCGATATGCACCTCAGTATCGCCAAAAACCCGTGGTGCCTTTTTGGTTACCTCCAGGATAACCATATCGGCGGCCTCCACCATATCCTTCTCGTATACAAGGCTAAGGGCAAGATGGACGTGACCGTGCTTATCCGGCGGGGTACAAGAACCTATGTAGATATTTGGCTTTCTCGTCTCCAGGTAACCGGGGGCTATGTTGTGTAACAGGTTTGGCTGATAGGAAACCGACCCTGTTTTCGCTGACTGAGCTGCGCGCGCGCATGCCCCCCAAAACCAGCAGGTCAATTCAAAACTTCCCTTCCTTTCATGATTGATAAACACATCATAGGGCTTGGTCGTAAAAACAGAAAAAACCTTGACGTTCCGGACCTTGTCTGCCACTGCACTGAACTTCTCCATAATGCTTATGGGTTCCGATGTTGCGGAGATAACTACCTCCATACCGCTCTCGATCTTGCGCGCGGCCTCATCGGCTGAGATCAACTTCTTCCTGTATTCGGCCAACCACTCTTTCATTCGGACAAACCTCCTGATGCCTTCCCCTACGCAACCGGCCTTGATCCATTAGGGCGACGGGGATGTCCACCCCCGAACCATTGATTGCCGCGTCGTGCCTTGGGCGCTGTCGAGCCTTCGCGGCTTTCACACTTATCCCTCTTCTTTCGAGGGGCCACCCGGCAAGCTATGCCGCCGGGTGCCATATCACTTCGAGCTACGCTCCGTCGTATTAATTCATGGTTTTGAGTAACGACATCGTTTTTCGGTCGAAACCTCAGGCACCCCGAAACGCCGGTTTTCTTTTGTTGAAGAATGCGTCCAGCCCCTCCTTCAGGTCGTCCGTGTCGAAGAAAAGGAGATTCGTGCCGGATGTGTACGCGTAGCCCTCGGGAAGTAAATCCCTGTTGACCGTTATCTTTGCGAGCTCAACGGCAAGGGGCGCCTTCGTCAGGATCTTTTGTGCCATTTCCCGGGCGGCTTCCAGGACCTCACCGTGAGGCGCGACTTTGTTGATCAATCCGATCCTCAACGCCTCTTCGGCCGAAATAATGTCACCTGTCATCATGAGTTCCTTGGCCTTAATTCTCCCGACCACATGGGCGAGGCGTATGACGCCCCAAAGGGGCACAACTCCTATTCCTGTTTCCGGAAGGCCGAATTTAGCCTTATCGGAGGCTACGGTCATGTCGCAGGCCAGGGTGATCTCCGTGCCGCCGCCGAGAGCGAGACCGTTTACCGCCGCGATAAGCGGCTTGCTCAGGGCCTCCGCGCGGACGAAGAGCTTCGTACAGAAGCGGAGAAACCTCTTGCCGTCGCGGATGGAATGGATGTCAAAGGTCGCGATGTCCTGTCCGCAGATAAAGGCCTTGTCCCCCTCGCCCGAAAGGATGGCCACCCTTACTTCATCGTCCTCGTCGACCGCGTCAAAGGACTCGATCAACCCGCGATAGACATCGAAATCGAGGATGTTCATCTTGCTCGGGTTGTTGACGATGATATAGGCGATCCCATTGTCTACCTTGTACTTTATCTTCTCTGTCGGCATTCTGTCGTCCTCCCCTTAGATGTGTTTCTTATATAACTTTGCAATAGTCAATGTCCGTAATGTGCCCATCTCTCTCTTCCTTAAATACAGCTTCCACCCGAAGGCCGTTTTTCAGTTTCTTCAGATCTGTTTCATCGATAAAGACCAAAATACCTGTATCTGCTCCGTCGAATTTGACATATCCGAGGGTAAACGGCACCGGTTTCTTCACAAACAGCGGGGGAAGACCGATAACGGTGTAGTGGAGCAGCGTCCCTTTGGGTCCTACCTCAACCCACTCTGTCGGCACCCAGCATTTCGGACAATCCGAGGTTGGGGGACAGAAAACGATTCCACATTTAGGGCATTTGGTTCCCATAATCTTCTTGTTGTCTTTCAACTCGCCAAAGAACCTGGAGATCCTTCCGTAGCTGTACATAAACTCCGCTTCCATCTTGTAGTAGGCTTTGACAACGTCCTTATTCTCCATGATTAGTCCCTCCCCAGAACAAATACGGTTGAAACGGTCATGCCTGAACCGCCCATGGTCTCGCAAACTCCGCGCTTCGGAAAAGGTTTTACCTGATAATCACCGGCTTCGCCCCGCAACTGCCTCACCAGCTCTGCGACGTCCATCATGCCGATGCCGCCGTAGGCATGTCCGTGTCCGATGCATCCCCCGCCCGGGTTGACAGGTAGTTTGCCTCCTATCTGGGTCTCGCCAGAATCAATCAATTTGCCTCCCTCGCCCACTTTACAGAAACCGAGCATCTCGTATGTTATTAGTTCCAGCCAGGTAAAACCGTCCTGTATCTGGGCAACGTCAAGCTGGTTAAAAGGGTCCGTGATGCCTGCCATTTCGTACGCCTCTTTGGCCGCTGTCCGCATCGCCGGGTTCTGACCGAAAGTGAATCCTGGATTCATTGCTTCCCGCCAACCGAATTTCAGTACATCGTTCGCGTGCCCCACGCCCTCAATCCAGACGGGTTTATCGGTCAGTTCCTTGGCCTTTTCTTCTGAGGCAAAGACGACAGCCGCAAAGATGTCGCTCTGCAGACTGCAATCCAGGAACTTTATGGGCCATGCAATTATCTTTGAATTCAGCACGTCCTCAACGGTTATTTTCATTGGGGCCTGCGCGTTGGGATTGAGCATGGCGTTGCCATGATTTTTGACTGAGACTTTGGCTGCCTGCTCTTCGCTGATGTTGTATATGGATTTATATGCCTGGCAGAACGAAGCAAACTGACCAAGCGCCGCCCCATAGGGCGTTTCAAATGCTGAGTCGTTGCCATAAATGATGAGGTTCTGAAATCCGTTCAGTTTCGGTACATCGGCGTCCGATATCTTGTCGCCGCCCACACAAAGCACGAAGTCAGCCTCGCCCGAGGCAACGTAGTTGTAGGCAGTCGACAAGGCGCTGCCCGAAGAGCCGCCTGCATTGGTAAACTCGTAGAGCGGTTTCTGGTTCCAGCCTAAAGCCTCAGAGATCATACAACCCATCAAGGGCTGCATGTTGAAGTTTTCGCAAGCCGTTGAAAAGAAACAATACTTAATGTCATCTTTTGTCAGTTTCGCATCCTCGACCGCCTGTTTTGCCGCATCGTAAGCCATCTGGTAAAAGGTTGCATCATCCCTTCTCCGGACCGCCTTCGCGTCGCTGATGCCAACTACAGCCACCCTGTTCTTGTGTTTTTTCATCTCTTTAGACCTCCTTAGTCTGTGCGATGAGATTGCGCAAAAATACCATTGCTCATCGTGATCTCTCCACCCCAATAACGGCCATCATGTCTATCATTCCATACAGTCAACATCTGTATGTATCCCTGCAGATAGGCCTGGAAGCGGAATTGACCGTACTACAACGTGAGTGACTTCCTTTTGCCCTTGGTCTCTGCCTTTCCTATTCTTGTACTCATGGTGGAAACCTTGTAATAGGTTTATACTACAAATAGCCTTTTGACCTATTTCCAATATACCTCATTATCTCCCATATTAAGTAGCTATATCAGCTATATATAGCCCCGTCTTTGTAGCCACTGTGGTTTCCTATTAGTAAACATATATAGCACTTATCTGGAAACCTTGTCAAGGATTTCTTTCGGATTGGAGATTCTTTGTTTTGCCCTCGTCTTCTCCTGACATGAAGGATATTTGAGATTCTGACGGCAAACACGCAAAAGGCACTGTCGGGTGGGTCAGAAACCCTGAGCATTTTGTCGGTGAGTCCGTTCTTGTGAACAAGGGTAGGTCCTTTCAAATGAGCGTCAAAGTCACCTCCCCCGATCTCAGGTGCGGAAACGCAACAGAAGAGGAAGGAGCGAAGAAGACGGGCAAGGAAGGCGGACGCGGTCGAAGCGCCCGTTCCCAGGATATCAATGTAAAGATCGATGCCCTTGAAAAAGCTGTGAGTGGGTTCGTGAGAATGTTTTGTGATCTCCAGGTAAGAGTTGAATTATCAGGAACAAGGAAGCTCACTATGCAGTTGAGCGACGTGTTTCAGAAGCGTAAGGTTAAGGGCGACCAACACGAGCCCGCCACCGGAAGGGCCTATATGGTGGAGGAAAAGGAAATCTGATCTCCCCGGCAGCTTTCCGTAATTTCGAGTCTCACTGGCGGTCGATATCATCCCTACGTACTTAGCGATTGGCGATATCGCAGTCCGGCATCGCCGGTTCGCTGAAGAGGAAGATGCGACGGGAAGGTCCATGTCAAGGTGGGTCACACTTATCCCTGAAAGGCATCGAGGAGGACTTGGCGCTCGAAGAATGGATAAAAACCGAAGGGGACTACGCACGTTCCATGCTTCGAAGTGACAAAACTTCTCGTGGGTGACTACTATAAACGCGACACTCGCCGCTGTCCGAGACCTGATAGGACGCGGGCAGTCTCAGCGTCAGAACATGGCGATGATGAACTGGCGAATGACGGTCTCTTCGCCGGGGAAATCGTGGAGGGATTCGCGGCGGCGGTCGTCGTAGAGGACTATCCGAAGTATCCGTGCATCCTGACTCTTCAATCGGACCGTGAGTGGCGGTCGATTCACGTTGTTTGGGGAATTACCGAAAGGTGAAACGTCGCCTGCCGTAGTTGTAACCGCTTATCGGCCCAACCCGGATCTCTGGAAAGAAGGCCTCGAGGAGAGAAGAAGATGAGAAGAAACGATACGCCAAGCTCGTGCAGGAAGGCGGTTATGTGGCGGAAGTGGAGCTTGATCTGATTGAATCGGACGAAGGTGGTCGCCCTACCTGAGCCTCGACGACGCCTATAAGCGCGATGATGTGCGTGACGCCCTCCGTCACGGCGATCTACGACGGGCTGTACGTCAGGCCCGTCTCTACAAGCTTACTCCCATTGCCGTATAGATTTGGGTATTCCCTTAGTCTTTGCCTTGAGTGTTCGAAGAGAGTGGAATGGGCAGTTCGAGAAGGACTGCCGAGAAACGAAGGGCGTCCAGACGATTTTTCGTGTGATAAATTTGTGATAAGGCAGATTCAAAAAAACCGAAACAGGCAGAACAAACCGGACTATGCAAAATCCACCCTGCCTCGAACACCAAATCCAATCTTAACCGAACACCCAATCCGATGATGCCCAAACGGTAGGTCCGATCCTCCTCGAACACTTTTTCCCTCAGAGTGGATTCGGTGT
>JBEKJU010000002.1:0-44942 GCA_050011095.1 Syntrophorhabdales bacterium | reverse complement strand
TGGGCAGGGAGCTCTGGGTCCTCGGCGTTCCCTTCATGGACTCCATGAGCTTCGTCTTCCTCTCCTACGCGTCATACTCGGTGGCCCTCTTCGCCGCCTCCCCCCGTGGTGGGGCGGGAGACATCCCTCATCGTGAACAGAGGACGATGGGACAATTCTTCGGGGTGACCCTCCTCGGCGCGCTCTTCTGCATGTATCTGGACATCATCATAGACCCTGTGGCCCTGCAAGGCGCCCGGTGGTTTCTCGGTAGAATTTATGGCTATCCCAAAGGAGGCGTCTACTTCGGCGTTCCGATCTCGAATTTCATCGGCTGGTTTCTCGTCGGGTTTTTTCTCATCTCCACGCTCCAGCTCATCGACCGGCTTCTCTCCCCGAAGGGGATGAAAGACGCATCCCGCCCGAGAACCCGCCCGTGGGCGTATCTTTTGGGGCCCGCCCTCTATCTGGGTGTCATCGTCTTCAACCTGTGCGTCACCTTCCTTATCGGCGACTACACCCTGCTCTGGGCGGGCATCTTCATCGTGCTTTTGCCATCGGCCCTGTTTGTCCCGCTCGTGAGAACGATGCTTCGCGGCATCGGCCGGGGAAAGGCAGAGTCCCCCGCGGGAGGCACCTACAGTATCTGAAGCAGGGCGCTCACCGCCAGGGCCAGGTTGCGCGATGCAATCTTCGAGTTCCGGCGGAGTTTTATTGCATGGGCCAGAAGATGCGGTCGGGAGAGGAAAAGGCCGAGCGCCCGGTAAAGCCTGTAGGTCCCGGAGCTGTCGCAGACGCTCCACGGGTCAAAGGGGATGTCTTCACCGGAGGCGTCGCTCACGGCCCTGATCGCAAAGAAGGGCAGCCCATGATCCACCGACAGCCGAGCGAGGCCGAACGTCTCCATGTCGCACACGGGAAGCGGCATGCCTTGGGGTATGGTACGGACAAGCTCATGCTTCTTCCTCCATCGGTTGAGGGTGAGAAACGTGCCGGCCCGTATCGGAAGGCGCGAGGAGAGCGTCCCGAGCACGCCGAGCGCATCGTCGAGGGCAAGCGTCTCGACCCCCCGCCCCTCGACGAGACAGACCTTGGAGGCCCAGATCAGGTCACCGATTGAGGCGTCAGGCGAGAGCGACCCACAGTAGCCGAGGGAGATCGCCGCGTCGGGCCTGTCCCTTTGCAGCATATGGAGAAAGACGCGCGTGGCGCTTTCGATGCCCATGCCTGTCTCGGCAAAGGTGAGGCTGTGGGAAGGGTGGCGGACGCAAAATGCCCTGAAGGGGAGGCCCTGGAGCCTCGTCCTCCCGCCCAGCATGCGGGTCGTTTCCCTGACCTCTCTCGAAAGCGCCGAAAAGAGCACGAGTCTCACAATCCTCTATTGTAATATCTCAGGCAGCCTCTTGTCACATCTTTCCCCGCCATGATGGTCCTCTCCCTGGTCCTCTTTGTGCTCGTTATTCTGGGAGGCATCTATGGCCTCCTCTCCCTCGTCTGCGTTGTTGGCTTTTTCGGAAAGCCCGGACCGCACGGGCACGCCCCTTCCGCGGGGACGGACGAACCCCTTGCCGTCTCGGTCTTGAAGCCCATAAAGGGGATCGACCCCTCGTGTTCCGAGAACCTTTTCAGTTTCTGCATTCAGGACTATCCCCGTTACGAGGTCCTTTTCGGTTTTCGGGAGGCCGATGACCCTGCCATCCCTCTTGTTAAGGGGATTGTTGATCAGGCCCGCTGTGATGCCCGCATCGTCGTAAAGGACGTCGGTTCCGGGGCGAACCAGAAGGTGCTGAACCTCATGGCCCTGGCAGTTGAATCGCGTTACCCCATGCTCGCCCTCAGTGACAGCGACATGGTGGTCGACAAGGATTATCTGCGGCACATCGTCGCCGAATACCGGCGCGGCAAAAAAACAGGCATCGTCACCTCCCTCTACAAGATATCGAGGCCCCCATCCGTGGGGAGCGCCCTGGAATCCCTCACCATTGCCCTCGACTTTATTCCCTCGGTGCTCGTGGCAAGGCAACTGGAAGGGGTTACCTTCGGCCTCGGCGCCTCCATTCTTGTATCGAAAGAGGCGCTTCTCGACGTCGGCGGCCTTGGCCCCATCGCGGACTATCTCGCGGATGACTACCAGCTCGGGTTCAGGCTCTGGCAAAGGGGCTACGAGAATATCCTCAGCCGGCACGTGATCGAGAACCGGGTCGGATCGATGAGTATCGCAGCCCATTTGCGCCATCAGGTGAGATGGGCAAGGACATACAGGGCATCGAGGCCGAAGGGTTTCCTCGGATATGGGATCACCCATATCTTCCCCCTTGCCCTCCTCCTTTTGTGGACCAACCCGCATACGGGCTCCTTCGTCCTTATGGGACTCGTCCTCGCCCTCAGGTACGTCCTCGCCCTCGTCCTCTACGGGAAGGTGATCAAAGCAAGGGAATGGCTCAGGTGGCTCTTCCTCATACCTTTCAAAGACGCCCTCGGCTTCCTTGTCTGGCTCTTCAGCCTTGCCGGTTCGAAGGTGCACTGGAGGGGAAGCCATTACCGGGTTATCCGGGGGGGCAAGATCGTACGGGTGTGAGCGAAGGCCGTCGAAGACGCCCGCGCGCGCAAGGAGCCGCGTGAAGCCATTTTCGAGATTCATCCTCCTTCTTTCCCTCCTGTCTGCGGCGACCGGATGCGCGGCGGTGGCGCCCGTTGGTCCTCAGTCACCTCCTCTTGCGGTCGAGAACCGCACACACGACGCCCCGGAGGCGGCCTGGGCCGCGTGCCCGAACGCGGGGGTCTGCGCCGACAACCGTGGGGGCGAACCCGATAATCCTCCCCGGAAGGAACCCCCTTCCGCCAAGTCCAAGGTTGCCACCATCCCCGTTCCGGTTGCCGCCACGACACCCAACGAGGGCTTCTCGTATGGCGCCCTCGTCGCCCTCCTCTTTTACGGGCCGAAGGATCAGGTTACCGCCCTCGTGGCGCCTCAAATCAACTATAACCAGAACTTCGGATACACGGGCACGCTCTATGGGGCCTTCTATCCCAAACCGGATCGCCAGGTGGAGGTAAACCTGTCACAATCGACGATCATCAACCATGACTACGACGTGAGGTTCCGGGACAAGACGCTCTTTGACGCGAAGGTCGAGGAGAACGGCTACGCCGGTTTTTTCGCGGACGGCTCGGCCCGGTTCTTCGGCTTTCAGTCGGAAAGCCGCCGGCGAGACCAGACGAACTATACGGATCAAGAGGGGGGCTTCAACGTCTCCGTGGGATACGATATCGCGAAAAACCTCCAACTGGCCTTTGGCGAAAGGGTCAGGGACGTCGCCATCGAACACGGGGCGCTCAAGGGTCTCCCCTTTATCGGCGACCGCTTTACAGAAGAACAGGTCCCCGGTATCGATGGCTTTACCGCCCACGCCCAGAGAATCGCCCTTATCCACGACTCCATGGATTCCCGCATTACACCCACGTCAGGCCTTTATGGCAGGATGGTCTTCGAGGTGAGCAGTGAAAAGCTCGGTTCGAGCGCGGATTACCATCACTATGAAACCGAGCTGAAGGGCTATTTCCCCTTGGACGATGCGAGATTCGTAAGTGTCATTCGCCTCGCTTACAGCCAGACCCTCGGGAATAACGTACCCTTTCTCGAGCGGAGCATCCTGGGCGGGGAAAATACGCTGCGCGGGTACGGTCTCGATAGATTTATCGACAACAGCTACATCCTCGCGAACCTGGAAGAGCGCGTTCGCCTTTTTCACGTGACGATCCTTGAGGTCGACACGGATATAGAGCTCGCGCCTTTCCTCGACGCGGGAACGGTAATGCGGGATATCACGAGCATCCGCCACGAGAACTTCAAGTATAATCCCGGTATCGGCTTCAGGGGCATAGTCCGGCCCAATATCGTGGGGCGCGTCGATATGGGCGTGGGAAGCGAGGGGATGGCGATCTTTGCGGGCCTGGGCTATCCGTTCTAGTATTGGGACACCCGCAAGCGGGTACCCGGTCGCCCCCTCCGGCAGCAAGCCGCCGGAGCCTCCCCTTCATGAAAAGGAAGGACCGAAACCGAAAAAAAGCACCCATAGGGCTCGCGTCGCCCCTTCCACGGGCAAAGCACGACCCGCTTTCGCGGGTGCCCCGAGCCACCCCCTCATGAAAAGGAAGGACCGAAACCTAAAAGATGCACCGTCGGGCTCGCGTCGCCCCCTACGGCAGCAAAGCCACGACCCGCTTCGCGACACCCGCTTCGCGGGTACCCGCCGGAGCCTACCCGTCATGAAAAGGAAGGACCCGAATCCCCGCATGATCGTTAGCCCCTCACGTTCACCTTTTGACAACGTACGGCCGTTGTGTTATGAATTTGCCATGACAGTAGAATGGGAAGGGAAGGTGCACGAGATAGGCAGACGCATTACCGTTGCCAGACTCCTTGAGATGTTTTCGTTGAGCAAGGAGGCCCATCTCGTCGTGTCGAACGGGGCCCTCGTCACCGAGGACCACATGTTGGAACGGGACGATACGGTAAGGATTATACGGGTGATATCAGGCGGATGAAGTGCAGGGTGTGCGGAGGGCAGGCCAACATTCGCTTTCCGCAATATAATACCGCTCTCTGCAGCAGCGATTTCGTATCATTCTTCGAAAAGCGGGTTTCAGAAACCATCGACAGGTACGGGCTTTTGGGAAAGCAGGACAAAACGCTCGTGGCTGTATCGGGCGGCAAGGACTCACTCTCCCTGTGGTATCTGGTAAACAAGCTCGGCTTTCCGGCAGACGGTATTTACATCGATCTCGGAATCCAGGACTATTCGCGCGTCTCTTTCGAGAAGGCCGCGAAGATGGCCGACAAGCTGCGGCGGCGACTCTATTCCTTCTCGCTTTCCGAGGTCTTCAGCAAAGGGGTCGAAGAACTCGCGAGGATCATGAAAAGGCCTGCCTGCTCCCTGTGCGGGACGGTCAAGAGGTACGTGATGAACAGGGCCTGTACCGAATATGGATATTCCGTGCTCGCCACGGGACACAACCTCGATGACGAGGCCTCGGCGCTTCTCGGAAACATCCTTCACTGGAAAGAGGAGTACCTGTGGAAAAAGGGCGTGGTCCGTGAGGCCGAGGGGGACAGCCTGGCCAAGAAGGTAAAACCCTTCTTTCTTTGTTCGGAAAAGGAAGCGGCGGCCTACGCGCTTGTCAACAGTATTGACTACGTGTACGAGGAGTGCCCCTATTCGAAAGGGGCGAAGACGCTCCTGTACAAGAGCCTCCTCAACCGGGTCGAGGACGTGTCGCCCGCGACAAAGATCGCCTTTCTCAAAGGGTACCTCAAGAGGGCCAGGGATGAGGGCGCAAAGAGGCAAGGAGAGAAGGAAAAGACGACCTGTGAGGTCTGCGGCTATCCCTCCTACAGCCAACAGTGCGCCTTCTGCCGGCTCCTTGGGCGATTTGGCATTGAAGGGGCAGCCCGCTTCCATATCTACACACCCCCGGAACCATGAGCCTCGATGGTTTCGTAGAACTCATCTTCAATGTATACGAGGCCCACACGGTAGCCCTCTTTATGCGGGATGGTGAGCATCTGTCCTGCCTCTCCGCCCTTACGTTCGCGAAAAGCTTCGATAAGGCGAAGCTGTTGCCCCTGGACGGGACGCTCGCCGGATGGGCGGTGAAGCACAATGAACCGCTCATAATCGGGAACTTTGACAAGGACGAAGAGACGCTTGGTTATTACGGCAAGAGAGAGGAGATAAAATCGTTCATGGCCTATCCCCTCGAAATACCCGGTTCCATTGTCGTTGACAGCAAGAAGAAATGGGTCTTCACCGACAAGGAAAAGAAGATCCTCGCCCATTTCGTGAGGGTCGTATCGAGAGAGGTCGAGAGGGAAAGGCGGCTCAGGGAGATGGAAGAGGAAAGGGAAGAGCTGTCGCTGCTCCGGAGGCAGATCAATTTTCTACGCCAGCCCCGCCCGGATGGATCCCTCATCGAGGACGCCCTGAAGGACGCCCTTTCCGTCTCGGCGGGCGACCTCGCGCTCTTGGGCGTGGAGAGGAAAGGCAGGCTCTCGATAGTCGCCGCGGTAGGCGCGGGTGCGGCGTCATTTCTGGGCGCCGAATGCCCCACGCGGATGACGATCGCCTCCACTGTCCTGGAGGGTGGAAGGGAGTTCCTCCTCCCCTCAGAGAGCGGGTTTCTCAGGGAGAGGCCTCTCCTTTTCCCGAACGACGGTATACGGGCAAGACAATATTTCGGGTTTCCCCTCATGGTGGACGAGAAACCCTTCGGTTTTCTCGGCTTCGTCTCCCTGGCCTCGCGGCCTTTGCGGGAAGACTCCATCACTGGCCTGCGCGATACCGCCGTCCTGATGTCACTCTTTCTCGGCCGCCTGCGGATGCGGGAAGAGATGGAGTGGCAGACGAACCGGGATCCGGCCACGGGCGCCCTTCGGTTCAGCCTTTTTTTTGACGGCCTCGCGGACATGGCGAGGCAGAAGAAAGGCTTTTCGGTGGTCTCCATCAGGCTGCCCGGCTTTCGCGCGTACAACAAGGCCTTCGGACCGGGATATGGAGACGATCTCTTGAGGAGGATGTATCAGGGCATCGAGTACTGCATCGGAAGGAATACCATGATAACGAGGAGCGGAGGCGCACACTTCTATGTCGCGATAACCGGATCGGACGGGCTTGAAGAAGGCCGGAACATCCTCAACATCCTCAAATTCACGATTGTGAATACGATATCGCGGCAGGCACCGGGCGCGAAGAAGGGCTTGGAGGTGGGTACGGCATACTTCCCTAAGGACGGCAGGGACTTGTGGGAGCTTTTGGGTATAGCGGAAGGCAGGGCCAGGAAGAATGGGGCGTAAGTGTCTCAAGATAATATGGAGAAAGGGGGTTCCCCGGCATGGGTTTACTGAAAACGCTGGCGACATTTTTTTCAGGTAGATCGACGCACTTTGCGATGGATCTCGGCACGGCGAACACGCTCATCTACATGAAGGGCTCAGGGATAGTGCTCAACGAGCCTTCAGTCGTTGCCATTGAACGGAACACAGGGAAGATCATAGCGGTAGGTCGGGACGCCAAGGAATTTATCGGAAAAACGCCTCAGCAGATGGCGGCTATACGACCGATGAAGGATGGCGTCATCGCGGATTTCGATGTGACCAAGGCGATGATCAAATACTTCCTCACCGTGGTGAAGGAAAAAAATCGGGTGTCCAGGCCTAAAATGGTGGTGTGCGTGCCGTCGGGCATCACCCAGGTGGAAAAGAAGGCGGTCTTCGATGCGTGCCTGCAGGTCGGCATCCAGCACATACACCTGATCGAGGAGCCCATGGCAGCCGCGATCGGCGCTGACCTGCCCATTGAGCTGCCGCGGGGTAACATGGTCGTCGACATCGGTGGCGGGACAACGGAGGTGGCGATCATCAGCCTTGCGGCGAGTGCCTACAGTGAATCCCTCAGGGTCGCGGGCGACGAGCTTGACGAGGCGATTGTCCGCTATCTGCAGAGAAAATACCAGGTGGCCATCGGTATCAATGCCGCGGAAAGGATCAAGATGGAAATAGGCACGGCCCACGCATCGGTCAACGCCGGTTCGCTCTCGGTCATAGGCAAGGATATGGTGAACGGCATACCGAAGAACCTGACCGTCACGAGCGACGATGTGCGGGAGGCCATAGAGGAGCCGGTGGCGGCGATCGTCGACGCCGTGAGAAGGGCGCTCGAAAGGTTACCCCCGGAACTCGTCTCGGACTTGCAGGAGTCAGGGGTGACCCTGACCGGCGGCGGCGCGCTCCTCAAGGGGCTTGACAAGAGGATCGCCGAGAGGACGAGCCTCACGGTGAAGGTGACGGAAGACCCTCTCACGTGCGTGGTCATGGGGAGCGGCAAGGCGCTCGAGCAGATGGAGCGATACAGGAAGGTTTTCATCGGTTAGGAGGGCCGCTTCGTCCACGGTCCATCCTTTTTATGAAGGGGGCATCCTCCATTCGGAAGATGCCCCCTTCTTTCGTAGGCGATTAGCGTCTATTTGGACAGATTCGCCTTCAGCTCGGCGAGCCTGTTTCTCAGCGCCTTCGGCAGTCTATCGCCGAACTGCCCGTAGAAGGTCTCGATCTCGGCCACTTCCTGCTCCCACTGAGCCTTGTTCACCTCGAAGAGGTTCTCTATCGTCCCTGGAGGAAGGGAAAGGCCCCTCATATCAAGGTCTGCGAGGTGCGGCATGAGACCGACCGCGGTTTCCCTCGCCTGCACCTTGCCCTTGATCCTATCCACCATCCACTTGATGACCCGGGAATTGTCCCTGAAGCCGGGCCATATGAATTTTCCGTTGCTATCTTTCCTGAACCAGTTGACGAAAAACATTTTCGGCGGTTTTGTGAGGCCTTTTCCCACTTTGAGATAATGGGCAAAATAGTCCGCCATGTTGTAACCGCAGAAAGGAAGCATCGCCATGGGGTCCCTTCTCACAACCCCCGCCTTGCCGCTCGCCGCGGCCGTGGTCTCCGATCCGTTGGCAGAGGCCCTGAATACGCCGTGTTCCCAGTCAAAGCTCTCAACAACCAGGGGTATGGTGGTCGACCTTCTGCCCCCGTAGAGTATCCCCGAGATAGGCACGCCTTTCGGATTATCGACCTCGGGGGAGAGGACAGGACAGTTGTAAAGGGAGACGGTGAAGCGTGAATTCGGATGGGCCACGTTGCCGCCGCTCCGGCTGTCGTAGGGTTTTCCCTGCCAGTCGAGCATGGGTTCCGGCACATTGTCCGTCAATCCTTCCCACCAGGGCGAATTCGTGCTCGTGTCGAGTCCGGTGTTGGTGAAGAGGGTGGGGTACCACTTGTCGCCCCTCAACGTCTTCATCATATTAGGGTTCGTTTTGTCGGACGTGCCCGGCGCCACGCCAAAGAAACCGAATTCGGGGTTTATGGCGTATAGTCTTCCGTCGGGTCCCGGATTGATCCATGCAATATCGTCGCCCAATGTAAATACCCTGTAGCCCTCCATGACGGGATCGAGCATGGCGAGGTTCGTCTTGCCGCAGGCGGAGGGAAAGGAACCGAGGATATACGTGATATCGCCCTCGGGGTCCTGGACACCCATGATGATCATATGCTCCGCGAGCCACCCCTGCTGATAGCCGAGATACGAGGCGATCCTGAGGGAAATGCACTTCTTTCCCAAAAGGGCGTTTCCACCGTAGCCCGAACCGAAGCTCATCACCAGATCATCCTGGGGAAAGTGCATGATATAGCGCCTTTCAGGATTGAGATCGCCGATCGAATGGAGACCCTTTACGAAATTGCCCCTGGAATTGATTATATCGAGCACCTTGGCCCCGACCCTCGTCATGATGTACATGCTGACAACAACGTAGATCGAATCGGTGATCTGGACGCACGGCCTCGCATAGGGTGAATCGGGATGACCCATCATATAGGGGATGACGTAGAGGGTCCTTCCGCGCATGCAGCCGTCGTAGAGGGTGCGGAGCATCTTGAGCGCCTCCTGCGGCTCCATCCAGTTGTTATTCGGGCCCGCATCTTCCTTTTTCGGGAGACAGACAAACGTGAGCTGTTCGGTCCTAGCGACGTCATTGGGATGGCTCCTGTGGAGATAGGAGTTCGGGAAAGCGCTCGGGTTGAGGGCCTGGAAGGTATGATGGAAGCCGGTCTTCTCTTCCTTTATACCGAGATCAACAAGTCTTCGCATCTCCTCCTCAGTGCCCTGCACCCAGTGGACCTTGTCGGGCTTCGTGAGTTTTGCCTGTTCCCCAACCCATGTTTCAACGATGTTTTCCAATATTACCTCCTTCGGCTCGCTGAGCCATTTCAAGGCATATGCCCCGTTTATATAAAATTGCAGGGAAGCAGCCGCCCATGGCCGCGCAATTGAGACGCGGCCCTATATCCTCGGCTCCTGCCCCTGCCTTATCTTTTTCTTGATAATGTCTTTCCCCCTGCCCATGTGTTTTCTCACGAGCTTTTCGACCTGCCTCGCGTTCTTCGCCCTTATCGACGCGATCATATCCTTGTGGTCCTGAACCGCGAGGGCGGCCTTTCTCCCGTAGCGTAAGATGATCATCCTGTAGCGGTACATGTAGTCGCGGAGGTCGTTGAGGAGGCCGTGGAGACGGTTATTCTTGGCTGCCCTGTAGAGGTTGTCGTGGAATTCACCGTCGAGCCTGATAAACTCTTCGATGTCCATATCATGGAGAATCGCCTCCTCCATGCCGATGATCTCTTCGAGCGACTTCAGTTCCTCTTCCTTGATTCTTGCCGTCGCAAGATAGCCGGCGTAGCCTTCGAGGACCGCCCTCAGGCCGAATACCTCCTCGATCTCATCTTCACTGACGCCCTTGACGGCGAATCCACCCCTGGGAAGCCTGTATATGAGCCCTTCCTTTTCGAGCTTCTGAATCGCCTCACGGACCGGTGTGCGGCTCGTCTTCATATCCTCGGCGAGCCTCTCTTCGATAAGTCTTCTACCCGGTTCGAATTCTCCGCTGATGATGGAGTTCTTTATGCCGCTGTACACCTGCTCCCTCAAGAGCTTTTTTTTCTTTCTTTTTCGATCGTCACCGCTTCTCTTGTCGTTCATCAAACTCCCTCCTTCTTACTTAAGACCAACCGGCATCTGTTTATCACAATAAAGGGAACATATTCTATCATAAAAAACCACGATTCTGTATACAATTTTCTACGAAATAATATACAACGTTTCGCAGCATGAGAGACAGTTTCGGAGCATGACAACTATATATAGTCTTTTTCGGGGAACATTGTCAACGATTGCATTGTACAGGCCGCCCGCGGCCTTATTGATTTTGAAGGCGGATTAGTGTACAGTATCGGGTTTTGGGAGGTCTCATGGGCAGGGTCTTCAGCGGCATCCAGCCGACCGGCGACATACATATCGGCAATTACGTGGGGGCGCTCAGACAGTGGGTCTCTCTCGTGGAAGAGTACCAGTGCATCTACGGCGTCGTCGACTATCACGCCATAACGGTCGAGTATGAGACGGGTGAGCTGCGGCAGAGGTGCCTCGACACCGCCATCATCCTTATCGCCTGCGGCCTGGACCCCGCAAAGTGCCATTTGATGATCCAGTCCCACGTCCCTGAACATACGGAGCTGGGGTGGATATTCAACTGCGTTACGTCGGTGGGCGACGTCGAAAGGATGACCCAGTTCAAGGACAAGTCCCGGCAGCACAAGACGAACATCAACATGGGCCTTATGGATTACCCTGTGCTTCAGGCGGCCGACATCCTGGTATATAGGGCCGGATTCGTGCCCGTCGGCGAAGATCAGGTTCAGCACATCGAGCTGTCCCGGGAGATAGCCCGAAAGTTCAACGCCCGGTTCGGGCAGGTGCTCCCTGAACCCCAGGCGATCCTGTCGTGCGCGCCGAGGATCATGGGCATGGACGGCAAGAGCAAGATGTCGAAGACGCTCGGCAACTACATCGGTATTCTGGAAGACGAAGGCAGCATATGGGAGAAGGTGAGAACCGCTGTAACCGATGTAGCCAGGGTGAGGCGGACCGATGCGGGCAATCCCGATGTCTGCAACATTTACACGATGCACCGCGCATTTTCCCCTGACCAGGCGGCGCGAGAACTCGATAGGGGCTGCAGAAGCGCTTCCATCGGCTGCATAGACTGCAAGCGGGTGCTCTTCACGAATATGATGGCCGAGCTTACCCCCATCAGAGAGAAGGCCCTTTCGCTGAAAGGGCAATCCGACTACGTCCTGGACGCCCTCCACACGGGAGCCGCCGAGTGCCGGCGCATCGCGGCGGAAACGATGAGCGAAGTCAGGGATGCCCTCGGACTGATGAGGGGTTGATGCCGGTTCACGCCCGGCGTCATTTATTCCAATTTTCAATCGAAGGAAGACGCATCGGTCGCGCGAGCCGACCTTGACTTTTTAAAGGGGGTCGGAATAAGCTCTTGCCCATGAAAGACCTGTCCCTGGGCATGTTTGATTCGGGCGTCGGAGGGCTGACCGTGCTCAAGGAGGTGAGGAAGCTCCTGCCTCACGAGCATATCGTCTATCTCGGCGACACGGCGCGCGTGCCTTACGGCAACAGGTCGGCCGCGACGGTTGCCCGTTACTCCCTGGAAAACACGCGGTTTCTCCTGACCAGGGGCATCAAGATGCTGATTGTTGCCTGCAACACGTCGAGCGCCATAGCCCTCACCGTCTTGAGAAGGAGGCTGTCCATCCCGGTGGTCGGCGTTATCGAGCCCCCCGCGCGGGAGGCGGTCAAAAGGACCCGGAGGAAAAAGATAGGGGTGATCGGCACCAGGGCGACCATAGCGAGCCAGGCCTATGTAAAGGCCGTCAGGAAGCTCGATCCATCCGTAGAGGTAATATCCCGGGCCTGCCCTCTTTTCGTGCCGGTCGTTGAAGAGGGGCTGGAGGAGGACGAGGTCGCGAGGATTGTCGTCGAGAAATATCTGCGCGAATTGAAGCATTCGGGCATAGATGTCCTTGTCATGGGCTGCACCCATTATCCGATCCTGGAGCCGCGGATCCGCGAATTTCTGGGGAACGACGTCCACATCGTCAATTCTGGGAAAGAGACTGCCCGGGAGGTCCAGAGGATGCTGGAAAAGTGCGGTTCCCATAAGGAGTCAGGCAAGGGGGGATGTGATTATTTCGTCACCGACGCGCCCGACAAGCTATCCGACCTTGGTGGCCGTGTCCTCGGCGGGTCCCTCAAGAAGGTGCGACTCGTCAGACTCGAGCCGCTTTCGCCCACGCCTGCCGCATGATCGCCCAGGTCGCGCTCCCCCTGCCCATCGACAAGGTGTTCTCTTATGCCCTTCCCGACGCATTGGCCCCTTTCGCGCGGCCTCTGGCGAGGGTGAAGGTTCCCTTTCGCAACCGAACGCTGGTCGGATTTATCCTGGGTATCGACGATGGGGAGCAAGACAGCCTCAAGCCCGTGCAGGCCCTCGTCGATTGGCTCCCCCTCATCGATGACGCGTGCTTCGATCTCTGCACGTGGGCATCCCGCCACTATGTGGCGCCCATTGGCCTTGTCCTCAAGTATGCCCTTTCATCGACAATAAAGATGGAAAAGTACTGCCTGGTGAAGACGGAAGAGCCCTCCGTCGCCCACCTGAACAACCTCACCCTGAGGAAGGCGAGCGCCTTGGCGGGCAAAACGCGGCTTCTCGACTACCTCGGAAGGTCGCTCATGGGGCTCACCGACGTCTTCACCGGAAGAACGGTCGAGCCGGAAGGGCGTCCTGCCGGAACAGACACGTTCCGCCTTGTTCTATACCTCGCCGGGGTAAGGGAGCGCCTCGATTTTTATACCTCCCTCATCTCGAAAGAGTTCGATCGGGGCAAGAATGTCCTGATGCTTCTCCCCGATTACCAGGCAGCCGGCGCCTTTTTCTCCCGTTCCTTACTGGAGCGCTTCCCAGGGGCCGTTTTCTGGTACGGCAGTTCGATACCGGAGAAAAGAAAGGCGGAGACCTACTTCAGGGCGAGAACCGAGAGAAGGCGCTTGATCCTCGGGAACAAGAGCTGTGTCTTTCTCCCCGTGACGGACACCGGCCTCGTCATCATCGAGAGGCCCGAGGAAGACGGGTACCGTAACGAGGAGGCCTTCAGATTCAACGCGGCGCGCCTTGCTATCAGGAAGGCGGAGATCGCTCACGTCCAGGCCGTCCTCGGGAGCGTCGCGCCCCCCTTGGAGGTCCTCAAGTGGGCGTCCGAGGGCGCCCTCGAGATCAGGGAAGACCGGCCTGTCGCGCGGCCCATCGTTTCATATGCGAGGGCCGATAAGCGCACACCGCTCAATGCCGACGTGCCTCGCGCGGTGATCGAAGCCGTGGGGGAGACCCTGGATCAGGGCGAGAATGTCGTCATCCATACGCCCCGGAGATCGTACGCGGCGAACCTCTCGTGCGCCGCCTGCGGCGAGCCCCTTAGCTGCCCGAACTGCGGGGCGGTCACGGTCAGTTACCACAGGGAGAAAGAGAGATTGACCTGCACGAGTTGCAAGGGTCTCTTTCCATACGAAGAGCGTTGCGCCCTTTGTGGCTCCGGGCTGGTCAGGTTTTTCGACGTGGGCGCGGAGTACCTGGAGGCACGGATGGCGGAGGCCTTCCCTGACCGGACGGTCTTCAGGGTGACGGGAGAGGCGGAAAGACTTCGAGACCTCCGGTCATTGGAAAGCGGCACCGGCGGACATATCATTGTGGGAACCCACATCCTCTCCAAGCTCTACGGGCTCGACACGGGCCGGCTCATCCTTTACGGATGGGACGAATTCTTGAGGATAGGCGGGTACAGGGCGAGGGAGAGGATGTTCCAGGTGCTCGCAAACCTGATCGATGCCCTGAGGCCGCGGGGACTTTTCCTCTATACCCGGAGCGACACCTTCGACCTGTCGCTTTTTCTCACTCCCCGGCAATTTTATGAAGACGAGCTGGAGAAGAGACGGGCGGCTGAATTCCCCCCCTACGCCCGGTTATTTTCGATAAATGTCGTGAAACGGAGCCAGAAGGCTGGTGAGCGCATAATGGAAGAGATAGAAAGACTGACGCACGACGCGAACCTCGACCACCGGATGCTCGGGCCCATTCAGGTAAAGGGACAGTATGGCTGGAGGGTGATCCTGAAGGGAAATGATCCGAACATCACCTCACTTCTCTCATCCCTCTACCGGCTGCCCGGCGTCCATATAGAAGCCGATCCGCTCTATGTCTGATGGCAGTCCATGAGACCTTATAATTATCGCTGCGCGCAGGATCCGCGAGGAGATGTTCGAAGGTAATGGTAACGGCCCCGCCCCTTGAATGCGCCCTGAGGCCGGCCCCTTTACCGTGATCACGAAGAAAAGTGCGGTTTTTCCGATTTCGGTCGGCCGTCGGCCGGCGTGTTTTCGTCGATCCCTTCCTGTCCATGTCGTGACAGGCCCGATCGTTTTGCCTGCGCCCGCCTTGCCCTGAAATTGTACAGCCCCAACTCTTTCAGCTTCGCGATGCCGACAAAAAATGTATCCCTGTTGATGCCGAGCCGTTCCATGACGGCCCTCGGCTCCGGCGGCTCGGCATCTTCCCCCCTCTCGCTGTCGAGCTTCGTGAGGTACAGGTAGAGACGGTATTCGGCCGCGGTCAGCTTCGCGTCGATAAGGTAATCGGCGACAAGCCGCAATTTCTGGGATGATTTTTCGTTCCCTTCCTGCTTTATCTCCTCCGGCATGTGTTCGACGTGGATCACCCCTCCCTCGCACATAATGTAGGAGCGCTCGACGACTGATTCGAGCTGTCTTATGTTTCCCGGCCAGGGATAATCGAGCATGGCCTGAAGCACCTCTTTCGAGATGGCCTTTCTTTGCCCGTGGGTGTCATTCAGTTTTCTCAGGAAATGCTCGACGAGGACGGGGATATCGGTCTTCTTGTCCCTGAGGGGAGGTATGGTAAAGGCTATGACATTCAGCCTGTAGTACAGGTCCTCACGGAAATTTCCCTTGGCGATCTCTGCTTCCAGCTTCTTGTTCGTGGCGGTGATGATGCGCACATCCAGCTTCAGCGTCTCCTTGCCTCCCACGCGGCGTATCTCCTTTTCCTGGATCGCCCGGAGTATCTTCGCCTGCATGGCGAGGGTGAGGTCGCCGATCTCATCGAGGAAGAGGGTGCTACCGTTTGCCTGCTCGAAGAGGCCTGTATGACGGGTAAGGGCGCCCGTGAAGGCACCCTTCTCGTATCCGAAAAGCTCGCTTTCCAGGAGGTTCTCGGGAATGGACGCGCAGTTGATGGCAAAAAAGGGGCTGTCCTTCCTCGGGCTGTTGTAGTGGATGCTCTTTGCGAAAAGCTCCTTTCCCGTTCCGCTCTCCCCGTAGATGAGGACGGTTGAGCTGGTGGGGGCGACCTTCCTCACGATGGCGAAAAGGTCGCGCATACTGCCGTGATCGCCGATAATATTGTCCAGATGGAACTTATCGTAAAGCTGGTCCTTGAGCATCAGGTTGTCCCTGAGGAGCTTCACCTGATTCATCGCGTTATTCATCACGAGCAGGAGCTGGTCCTTTTCCAGCGGTTTTTCAAGGTAATGGAAGGCACCCAGCTTTGTCGCCTCTATTGCGGAAGGGATGGAGCCGTAGGCCGTCATAATGATTACGTGACACGGTCCGTTCTGGGACTTCACCTCTTTCAGGACCTCCGTGCCCTCGACATCGGGGAGCCGGAGGTCCGTCAAAACGAGGTCGAAGGAGCTGTTCTTGAGGAGCTCAAGCGCCTTTTTCCCCGTTCCTACGCCCTCCACGTAAAAACCGTCCTTGGCGAGGATCGTCTTGACTATGCCCCTCTGATTCATGTCGTCCTCAACCACGAGGACCGTTCCTTTATGAGACCGCATGGACCGGCACCCTTATCGTCATCACCGTCTTCTCACCCGCGATGCTTTCCGCCGAGATCGTGCCTGCATGCTCTTCAACAAACCTTTGTGTGATGGTGAGCCCGAGGCCGATGCCCAGTTTCTTCGTTGAATAGTATGGCTCGAATATCCTGTCGATGTCCTCCATGCCCTTTCCGTCGTCGGTCACCGAAATGGATGCCATGTCGCCTTCGACGGCGAATTTCACGACGATACTCCCCTTGTCCTCGATCGCCTGGGCGGAGTTAAGGATGAGGTTGATCAGGCACATGCGCATATACTCCCTGTCACAGTAAATGCGCATGTGCCCGTCCGGGCAGACCGAAGTGATCTCTATCCCGTCTCTCACCTTGTCCTGTAAGGTGTACAAGGCGTCCCCCATGAGGGCCTTCGGCGTTACCCATCCCTTGTTCAGGGTGATCGGCTTCCCTACGAAGAGAAAATTGTTTATCAGCTCGTTGACCCGGTAAAGCTCCTTCTTGAGGTTGTCGAGGAGGTTGCCGATATCGTCGCTCTCCGACATCCCCTCCTCCACGAGTCTCTCCTTGATGTGGCCGATGGAGAGGGAAAGGAAGTTAAGGGGGTTGCGCACCTCATGGGCGATGCCGGAGGCGAGCTGACCGATCATGGAGAGCTGTTCCGTCTTTTTCAGCTTTTCTTCGAGCTCCTTCCTCTCACTCAGCTTTTCGACCATCTCGTTGAAGCTTCTCATGAGCACCCCGATCTCGTCTCTCCGGTCGTTCTCGGGTATCTTGACGAGTTTTCCCTCGGCGATCCTCCTGCTCGCGTTCGCGATCTTCTTGATGGGGTCGGTGTACTGCTGGGCGAGAACGAGCGATATGATGATGCCTATGGCGAACGCGAAGACCGTGCCCAGTATCCTCTTCAGGTGGTTCTTCCTCTGGAGATACTTGTAGTCGTCCAGGATCATGCTGATGTGGATGTAGCCGAGGTTCTGGCCCTTGATGGAGACGGGCATGATCACGTTGTAGAGGCGCTGCCCCTCCTTTCCGCTCTCTTCGCCGAGCTTGGCCGTGATGATGAGGTTCTTTTTCTTCGTGGTCCTGTCCTGCCCCGCGATCTTCTTCGGGTTTTCCATGGTGCCTATTTTCTTGGGGTTCGAACTCGCTATCACCTGGGCATCGTCGCTTATGATGGATATCTCCTTTATGCCCTTCCGGTTGAGCATATCCACGTAGCTCTTTAGCCTCTGCGTGCTGTCGCCCCTGTAGGTCAGCTCCTCCACGCTTATCTGAATCGCCTTCGTAATATCGTCGAGGTCGCCCGTCACCTTATCGATGATGGCCTCCTCGCTCCTCGCTGAGATGATCGAGAGAGAGCTTACGGAAATCAGAAGGACGAAAAGGAGGATCAGCAGGAGTTGCGTTCTGAGCGAGAGCCGCCGGAAGACGTTCTTGACGTTTATGCTTCTGATGGCCCGGAAAACCTTTTTTCCAACCATTCTGCCCTCTTCAGCATAATATCCTTCGGGACGAACCGGTAGAGCTCTTTCAGGGGAGGCCCGCTCTTCCTGCCCGTGATCGCGATCCTGAGCACCATGAGGATCTCCCTCCTTGCAAGGGCGCTCCTTTTCTCCAGTCCCTTGAAAAGGTCCTCGAAATCGCGGTGGTCCCCTTCGGTTATCCCCTGAAGGAGCGCGCGCAGACCGTGTCCGTCCTTGAGCGTCGAAAGGTAGATCACGGCGTCCTCCTCGATGTCGGCCCCTTCGAACATGGCGAGCATTGCGCGCATGTCATTGAGGGTTCTCGCATTTTCCCGCAAGGCAGCCACTTTTTCCCGGTCCGTTTCCGGCAGGCCCATCATGGCCGCGAGAAGGGCGGGCGGCATGATGCGCATGTGCTCTTTATTGAGCCACAGCAGCTTTTCCCTGTCGAAGAGGGTATCGGACGAGGAAAAGGACCGGAGGGAAAATGTCTCGACCAGCCGTACGACCCCCATCAGCTCATCGTCCGTCCGCCGCCCGATAATCGCGAGGTAGTTCACCATGGCCTCAGGAAGGATGCCGAGTGCCCGGAACTCCGCTACCGTGGTCGCGCCGTGCCTCTTGCTGAGAGGCTTTCTGTCGTTTCCCAGAAGCAGCGAGTGGTGGGCGTATGCGGGCGGCTCCTTGCCGAAGGCGAGAAAAAGCATGATCTGCTTCGGCGTATTCGGGAGGTGATCGGCCCCCCTGATGACGTGCGTAATGCCCATGAGGAGATCGTCGACCGCGGCGGCGAAGTTGTAAGAGGCGACCCGGTCCGTCCTCATGATGATGAAGTCATCCACGTGACCGGCGGGAAAATCCATTGCGCCGTGGATACCGTCCGTGAAGGCGATCCCTTTTGCGGGTGATTTGAACCTGAGCACAAAGGGCCTGCCCTGCGCCTCAAGGGCCCTTACGGCGCCATCGGGCAGGTTCCGGCACGTCTGTCCGTACCTCGGCGGCTCCCCCCGCCTGAGCGCGTCGGCGCGGGCCGATTCAAGCCCCTCCCTCGAACAGAAGCACTTGTAGGCGAGGCCCCTCTCAAGAAGCATCCCCGCGTGGTTCCGGTAGATATCGAGCCGCTCCGACTGCCGGTCGGGTCCCTCGTCCCAGTCGATGCCGAGCCACCTGAGATCGGTCTTGATCGACTCCTCGAAGGCCACCTGGGACCGCTCCAGATCGGTATCCTCTATCCTCAGGATAAAGCGGCCCTTCTCATGGCGGGCGAAGAGGTAGTTGAGAACGGCGGTCCTCCCGTTTCCCACGTGCAGGTTTCCCGTGGGACTGGGTGCAAATCGTACCCTCACCATGGGGCGCCCCTTTCCATGAGCAGACAGACCGCGAAAGACTCGATGCCCTCTTTTTTCCCCGTAAAGCCCATGCCCTCCGTCGTCTTGCCCTTTACGCTTATCCGGCTGACGTCCACCGCCATGATGCGGGCGATATTCGTCCTTATCTCCTCGCGGTACGGCATGATCCTGGGGGCCTCAGCCACGACGACGGCATCCAGATTGACTAATTCGTAGCCCCTCGTCCTGGCGAGCTCCATGCACCGGCCGAGGATCTTCGCGCTCTCCATGCCCTCCGTCGTCTTGTCCGTATTCGGGAAGTGGACGCCTATATCGTCGGCGCCGGCTGCGCCCAGCACGGCGTCGCTGATAGCGTGGAGGAGCACATCCCCGTCCGAGTGGCCGAGAAGGCCCTTGTCGAAGGCGATGCGGACCCCACCGAGAAACAATGGCCTGTCCTCGATAAATGCATGCGCATCATAGCCGAGGCCGATCCTCATGCATTTCCTTTCAGGTGCGCAAGGAGTCCTTTCGCTATGATGAGATCTTCAGGGGTCGTGATCTTTATGTTGTACGGGGAGCCTTCAACGACCTTGACCTTCTTGCCCAGATGTTCGATAAAGGTCGAGTCATCGTAGCCGCAGAGCTTTTTCCCCATGCCCTCCCTGTAGGCCTTCGTGATGAGTTCGTACTTGAACGTCTGGGGGGTCTGGATATGCCAGAGGGCATCCCTCTCCAGGGTCTTCTGGACAAACCCCTCTTTCGAGACGACCTTGATCGTATCCTTTGCGGGGATCGCGGGGATAATGGCATCGAACATTTCCATCAGAAATATCGACTTCTCGACGAAGGCCGGCGAGACAAACGGACGGGCCGCATCGTGAATGATGACGATGTCACAGGTCTCATCGATCGCCTCAAGCCCGTTCCGCACGGAGTCCTGCCTCAGCCGGCCGCCGATGACGAGCTTCAGGATCTTGCTGAAGTGATACGCCTCGAGGATCTCCTCCTGTATGATAGACAGGTCCTTCTGGTTGACGACGAGGTAGATGCCGTCGACAGGCCTGCACTCCTGAAAGACCTGCAGCGTGTGAACCAGGATGGGCCTGTTGTCGAGGAGGAGGAACTGCTTGTTCGTCGAAGAGCCCATGCGCTTGCCCGCTCCGCCGGCAAGGACTATCGCCAAAGTTCTCATGCCTACCTCACGTGCTCTTCGTAGTTGTAGTCTTCGGGGAAATAGAATTCCTTTTCGGCCTGCTCCTTCAGCTTGCCGAAGATCATCCGGCCGGAGGTTGTCTGAAGGAGGCTGGTCACGACGACGTCGACGGTTTTTCCGATCAGCCTTTTCGAGTCATCGACAACCACCATGGTTCCGTCGTCGAGGTACCCGATGCCCTGGCCGTACTCCTTGCCTTCCTTCACGATCCTGATGGTGAGCAACTCTCCGGGAAGTATGGCCGGCTTCAATGCGGTGGCCAGCTCGTTCATATTGAGCACGCTGATCCCCTGAAGCTCGGCGACCTTGTTGAGGTTATAGTCGTTCGTCACGACCTTCCCGTTGAGGCTCTTCGCGAGGGCGATCAATTTCGAATCGACGTCTTTCAGCTTGGGAAAATCGATATCGACGATCTTCACCTTGATGTGGGTCTGCTTCTGAAGGCGGTGCAGTATATCAAGGCCGCGCCTGCCCCTGGTCTTCCGCACCGGGTCCTGGAGATCGGCGATATGCTGAATCTCATAAAGGACGAACTGGGGGATCACGAACGTCCCTTCCAGGAAGCCTGTTTCACATACATCCGCGATCCTGCCGTCGATGATCACGCTCGTGTCGAGGATCTTGTTGCCCTCGCTCGCCTCCATCGAACCGAAGAGCGGCACCTTCGACAGGTCGAGGGTGTGGCTCTTCTTCTCGCCGATCCGAAAGCCCAGATAGCCCATGACGAAATAGAGCAGAATGTAGATCGGCAGGGTGATGGGGGCATCCTTTGCGTGGGTCAGGAGGAGCTTTGAGATGAAGAGGTTCGTCACGAAGAGACCGATGGTGATGCCCACCAGTGTTCCGATAATGATCTTGAGGGGTATTTCCTTCAGTTTCTCTTCGAGCTTAATGACGAGGTAACCGACGACCAGGCCCAGGGCAGCCCCGACCAGATCGTAAAGGGGATTCGGGAAAACCCCTCTCACGATAAAGTAGCCGGTAACGGCCGTCACCGCTATCAGAACAAGCTGCAATACGATGGTCAAAGAATCTAACCTTTTGGACTGTTCGTGAATATGCTCTCTATGTCAGTGACTATCTCTTCTTCGTCCTTGCTCAATGCGATGGAGAGTTCTTTCTTTATCAGGTTCCGTGCCGTTTCGAACATCTTTCTCTCGCCGAAGGAGAGTTCCTTCCACATTCTGAGGCTGTAAAGCTCCCTCAGCACCATGGCGATCTCGAAGATGGAGCCGCTCTTGATCCGCTCCATATACTCCTTGTATCGCCTGTTCCACGGAGACGTGTCGTGGATAAAGCTCCTGTCCTTCAGGATGTCATAGACCTTCAGGACCTCGTCGGAATCGATGACGTAGCGGAGGCCCGCGTGCTGGGCGCTCTCCACGGGGATCATGATCGTCATATCGGAATCAAGAATCCGCATGATGTAGAAAGCCTGCCTCGTTCCCGAGATGACCTTTTCTTCTATCGATTCGATTCTGCCCACGCCATGACCGGGATACACTGCTACTTCTCCAATTTTCAGCATTTCACCTCTAGTCATTTCACCTCCAATCACGGGCTAGTCCCGTATCGCTTAACAGTATACCAGTTTGGAGAAAGAAATTCAATAACCGGCGGTCATCACACCTGTTTCCATTCAGGCCCGGCCGGTTCCGCTGATACATACCGTTCTTCAAAAAAGGCAATCCCTCCCCGCCGATACGCCTGGGGCCCCTTGTGCCGATCTTTCGCGAGGGGGAAAATATAGATTGATGAATCGACCAATATTTCTTATAATCACAAAAACTCCGGAGTAAAGCACCCCATGATCAAGACACGATTTGCACCAAGCCCGACCGGGAACCTGCACATCGGCGGGGCGCGCACCGCCCTCTTTAACTGGCTCTTCGCCCGGCATCACGGCGGCACATTCATACTGAGGATCGAGGATACGGACAGGGAACGGTCCAAGGATGCGTATACAAAGGACATCCTCGACGGTCTCGCCTGGCTCGGCATCACCCACGACGGTCCCGTCCATTTTCAGAGCGCGAGAATGGGGCTTTACAGGGAAAACGCCTACCGCCTCCTTGATAAAGGTCTCGCCTACAGGTGCTACTGCGCGGCCGAGGTCCTCGAGGAGAAGAGGAAGAAGGCCCTCGCGGAAGGGCGAAAACCGTCCTATGACAGGACGTGCCGGGACTGCGGGACGGACTACCCTGACAGGCCCTTCGTGATCCGCTTCAAGACACCCCTGTCCGGCACCGTCACCTTCGACGACATGGTGAGGGGGCGGATCGCCTTCCAGGTGGAAGAACTGGACGACCTCATTATTTTCCGGAGCGACGACACGCCTACCTATAACTTCACGGTCGTCGTCGATGACGCCCTTATGGGTCTCACCCACGTCATAAGGGGAGACGACCACATCAACAACACGCCGCGCCAGATCCTCATGTACGAGGCGCTCGGCTTCGATGTCCCCCGGTTCGGTCATGTCCCGTTGATCCACGGCAGGGACAGGGCGAGGCTGAGCAAGCGGCACGGGGCGGCCTCCCTCCTCGAATACCGGGAAGACGGCTTCCTCGCCGAGGCGCTCATGAACTATCTCGCCAGGCTCGGATGGGCGCACGGCGATGAGGAGATCTTTTCGAAAGGCGACCTCGTCTCAAAGTTCGACATCTCGAATGTGGGGAGGTCACCCGCGATTTTCGACATGGACAAGCTCCTGTGGCTCAACAGCCATTACATGAAGACGATCCCCGCGGAAGAGATCGCCGAAAGGCTCGCCCCTTTCCTTCAAAAGATCGGGCATGGCTTGACGGACAGGGCAATGCTCGTGAAGATCGTCCTTATTCTGAGGGAGCGGGCAAAAACCCTGAAGGAAATGGCGCAGATGGCGGAATTCTTCTTCAGGGAGGAGATCGAGTATGAGGACCGGGCCAGGCTCAGGCATCTGACAGGCGCGTCGAGGCCCGTCCTCGAACGCTTCCTCCTCGATTTTGCGCGCCTTCCAAGCCTGGCCGAGGCAGAGCAGAGGGTCCTCATCGAGGCCATCGCGAAGGACCTCGGCAAGAAGGTCGTCGAGGTCGTGCAGCCCATCAGGGTAGCCCTGTCGGGCAGGGAAGTAACCCCCGGGATCTTCGAGGTGATCGAGATCCTCGGGAGACAGACCGTGCATAAGCGGATCACGAGAGCCCTCCATTCAATCACATGAAGCTGACTACCCTCGAACTTCTGGGTTTCAAGTCCTTCCTCAACCGGACCACCCTCCGATTCGACGATGGCGTTACCTGCATCGTGGGCCCGAACGGCTGCGGCAAGAGCAATATCGTCGACGCCATCACCTGGGTCCTGGGAGAGCGGGGCACGAAATCGCTCCGGGTGAAGGAGATGGGCGACGTCATCTTCCACGGCAGCAGCGCCAAAAAACAGGTGAATATGGCGGAGGTCACCCTGGGACTCATGAACGAGGAGAGGGAGTACGCCATAAGGAGGCGAATTTACCGCGACGGGACGAACGAGTACTATATCAACGGCGACGTGGTGCGCCTCAAGGATATACAGGATTTTCTTCTCGGCACGGGCATCGGTCTCCACTCCTACGCCATCATCGAGCAGGGCAACATCGAGTATTTCACCCAGATGAAGCCCCACGAACGGAGGATCGCCGTCGAGGAGACGAGCGGTATCACGAGGTTCGAAGAAAAGAAGAAAGATGCCTTTTTCCGCATGGAAGAGGTGAAGGCAAACCTCGAACGGGTCGAGGACATGTACGGGGAGGTGGCCAGGAATCACGAGAGGGCCGAGGAAGAGTCCGCGAGGCTCCAGGTGTACAACGATCTCAGGAAGAGGCTCCGGGAGTTCGATATCGCCTTCCTCGTGGATGGTCACGGAAGACTCGCGAAGAAGGCCGCGAGGCTCGAAGAGAGGGAGGAGGCCCTCGCCGGGGAGATCGAGGCGAACGAGGCGAAAAGGCACGCCCTCGTGGACAGCGCGCGGTCAAAAGGGGAGGAGATCGGCCTCATCGACTCGGTGACGCGGCAGATGGAAGTCGATATCAAGGGCAAGGAAAAGGACATGGAGAGCAGGCTCCTCGAACTCACCTACCTCGATGAGGAGAGGAGGCGCCTTCAGAAGGCAGCGGGCGACCTGCGCGGGGAGATCGACGGTCTCGACAGGAAGATCAGCCTCTACAGCGCGGAGGTTAGCGAGCTGACGAGGTCGATCGGGGTCGAGTCGGCCGCCCTGGCCAAGACCGAGCAGGAGGCCGGGGAGATGGAGGCCCAAAGAAAGGAGCAGAGATCGGCCCGGGAGGCCCTGGAGGGAGCGGTCGAGGAGGAGAGGGACCACCTCTTCGGCGCCATGACGAGGCTCACGGAGGTGAGAAACGGTATCCTCGAAAGGGAACGGATGCTGAAGGAGCGCCAGGCGCGGCGCCAGAGGAGGATCGAGGAAGAAAGGCTGCTTTCGGACAAGCTCCGCCTCCTGGAAGAAAAGGTGTCGTCCCTCCGGGAGCGCATGGAGGACGAGCTGGCCGAGAAGGCCCGCGTCGAGGATGAGGAAAAGGCAATCGTTGACCGATACGAAGGGCTTGCAAGGGAGGCCGGCCGGGTCCGGAACGAGATAGAGGGGTTGAAGGGCGTCAAAAGGGGAAAGGAGGAGGTCTTCAGGCAGATGAAGAGCTACGCCGAGGCCCCGAAGAGGGCGCCGAGCCCGTATAAGCAACTCATCGATATCCTCAGGTGCTCGAAAGAAACCGAGCACGTCATGGAGAGGTTTTTCCCCAGGGAAATGGAATACCGCGTCCTGACGGAAGAGGACCCCTACAACCTCGCCATTATCGCGAAGGAATACAAGGAGAACTTCGTATTCTTCCCGAAGCGGGGCATCCTCGGCCTCGACGGAGGGGAGGTGGACGTGAGGCTCACCAGGGTGGACGGCCTGGCCGAGGCCTTCCGGAGAATCGGGGAAGGGGAGGAGGGTCTCTTTCTTTCGGGAAACGTCATCGTCGATTCGAGGGGCTTTGTCCGGAGGGCCGAGGACAGGGGCGCGCTGTCAATCAGGGAATTCCGGGAGAAGACGAGACTTGAATCCGAGCTTGCCCGGATCGGGGAGCACCTGAGGGTAAAATCCTCGGAACTCGGCGAGTTGCTCCTCTCCCAGAAGGACTTCGAAAAGAGGCGGCAGGCGGTGCAGGAGAAAAGGCGGTCGCACGAATTGGGCATGGTCGCGGCGGAACGGGAGATCATCAACAACGAGGCGGAGATCAGGACCACGCGGGAGAGGCTCAAGGAGAGGGCGTCGGAATCGGAGGCGGGCCCGGGCGGCGACATCGGCGCGGTCCCGGCCGAGGAGATCCGGGAGAAGGAGAGGTGGGAGAAGGAGAAGGACAGGATCGAGCGCCTTCTCGCCGATCTGAAAAAGGGACTCGAAGAGGCGAAGGGGGGTGAGGGCCGCGCGGACGCGGCGTTCCACCGGATGTCCATCGCCATCGAAAGGGGCAGAAACCAGCTTAAGAAAAACGAGGAGGAGGCAGGGCGAAAGAAATCGGCGGTCGGCGCCCTTCGGAACGAGAAAGGCGCCCGACAGCGCAAGGTGGCCGAGGTCGAGCAGGGCCTCCAGGAGGCGGTGCGCAAGGCCGGCCAACTCGAGGCGGGCTACAGGGTCCTTCAGGAGGACTGCGCGAGGGCAGTCACGCGGTATGAAGAGATGAAGGCGCGTCTTGGCGGGACGCACGCGGAAAAGGCGGCCCTGGAGGAGGAGATCCAGGCCCTGGGCGACGAGGGCGCCAGGATCAGGGTGAAGAAGGAGGGCGTCGAAAGGGAGAGGCTCGTGCTCCAGGAAAAGAGAGACGCCATACGGAAAAAGCTCCGTGAGGAGTATGGCGTGGAAGAACCGGTGCAGGGGCCGGGTCCCGTTATCACGGACGAGGCCGAGCGGGAGACGATCCTCGAAGGGCTTGCCGCCCTGGGCGATGTAAACTTCAGGGCCTGGAAGGAGAGCGCCGAGTTGAAAGAACGGCTCGAATTCCTGGAAAAGCAGAAGGCCGATCTGACGACGGCCATGGAATCGCTCAGGAAAACCATCACGAAGATCGACTCTGTGTCGCGGGAGCTTTTTCTCGAAACCTTCGAGCGCGTCAACGAGGCGTTCAAAGGTTTCACCCATACCCTTTTCAAGGGGGGTCAGGGGGCGCTCATGCTTAACCGCGAGACGAACGGCATAGACCTCTACGTGCAGCCGCCGGGAAAGAAGGTGACCCGCATCGAGCTTCTCTCGGGCGGTGAAAAGGCGCTCATATCGCTCTCTTTCCTTCTTTCTCTCATGAACACGAAGCCGTCCCCCTTCACCCTGATGGACGAGATAGATGCGCCCCTCGACGACGCGAACCTGGTCGCCCTCCTTGAAATAGTAAAAACCATCAGCCGAAGGACGCAGATCATCATCATCACCCATAACAGGCTCACCATGGAGTTCTCGAACACCCTGTACGGCATCACCACGGAGGAGGCGGGGGTCTCAAAGACGATTTCCATAAGGCTTCAGGGCGTGGACGTGGAAGGCGATGGTCGCGCCGTGCAGACGATCCGGAAATAGAAGGCATGAAGGAGGGAGGGGCGGGCGGATGTCGTCTCTCTTCGCTCTTGTGCGGTTACCCGAAGATCGCGCGGAATATATTGTTGCGTGGGGAAATGCGTTTCGGGGTAAAATAACGTGGGAAGGGACACCGGAATGTGGAAGCTGCTGCCAGGCCTGCTCTTTGGCTTCCTCGCACGGGTGGTGCGGGGCTTCAAACGCAACCGGGGTCTCCTGCTGTCCGGCGCCGTCGCCTATTACACCCTGCTGTCGACTGTTCCGATGTCGATCCTCATTCTCATCGGGCTCTCCCACTTCATTAGCGAGGAACGGCTTTTTCACACCCTTTCGACCTACGTCGAGATGGTGATCCCCGGATATGCGGCGGCCTTAACCCAGCAGATTCAGGTCTTTCTCGTGCACCGCCAGGCGGTCGGCGTCATAGGATTCCTTGTCATGCTGTTTTTCAGCTCCATGGCCTTTACGGTGCTCGAGGACGCCATGTCGGTCATCTTCTTTCACCGCGCCCAGACGCAACGACGCCACTTTCTCATTTCCGCCGTCATTCCCTATGTATACATGCTCGCGATCGGCCTCGGCATCGTGCTTGTTTCATCCGTTACCGGGGCGCTCGAGATACTCGAAAAGAGGCAGTTGATGATCCTCGGGTGGACCTTGAGCTTCAAGACCACGTCGCGCGTCATCGTCTATACGGTAGGGGTGATGAGCGAGGTCTTTCTGCTCGCCTCCATATATCTCGTCATGCCCACGGCGCGCATCAGGTTCCGCGACGCCCTGGCCGGGGGGGCGGCCGCGACGCTCCTCTGGGAGATGACCCGCCGCGTCCTCGTCTGGTATTACTCGAACCTGTCCATGGTTAACCTGATCTACGGCTCCTTCGCCACCGCCGTGGTGGCCCTCCTCACCACCGAGGCCGTGGCGGTGATTCTGCTTTTGGGCGCTCAGGTCATTGCGGAACTCGAACCACGGACCGAGGAACCGACAGGGAAGGGGTGCTCTTTTTTCAAGTGACTGGGGGATCATCGTGCCGCACGAGCACGATGATCTGTTTCTTTCCCTCTGCCCTTTGCCTGGCAATCTGTTCGTCCGCAGGGGGAACCTGTGATGCGGGGGTAGAAAACCGGCTTATCCTGATGATCACCTCCCCGGCCTGACGGGCGCAGTGCTTTTCGAGTCTCCTTATCCTGTCTTTGACATCCATGCCTATCCCCCTGTCCCGTGGTTTCCTTGCGCGATGAGACGCTCGAGGTTCGTCAGCCGCTCCTCAAGCTCCCCAAGCTCCCTCGTCTTCAGAAAGCGGGAGATGACGTCATTCGCCACGGAGCGGCGTATGGACTCCCTGTCCGAGTCGAGAAGGCGAACGAGCACATCGACCGCGGCCGCGACGCTTCCCTGGAGGCGCTCAAGGGCCTCGTTGCTGACAGCCTCCTGGCGGCTCTTGAGCGCCGCGGCAAAAACGGGCCGTTCCCTGAGCCACCTGTAGTAGAGCGACTTGGTAATGCCGGCCTTTCTGCACGCCTCTTCTATGGTGCGGCTCTCAAGAACGGCGAGGATCGCCCGTTCCTGCCTGGGCGTGAGGGAGTGGGCGGGTGAGCTCGTATTTCCCTCCGTTTTCTCTTCGAGATCGTTTGCCATGATGCGCCTCCGCCGTATTTTGTGCCGCCCTTCGCGCACCGGGAGGCGCGAGGAGGACCGGGCCGTTCCCTGCCCGCGCCTCGCCCGGGGAGACGGGGGGTGGACGAAAGTGGACGATTTTTCACACTTTTCAAGGGGACTTTCGCAATCGTCCGCTTCATGGGAAGAGTTTATTCCATTGGCGGGAGCCCGTCAAAGTGACATGGAGGGGTGACAACCGGATATGACATGGACGGATGACATGGAGGGGTGACAAACAGAAGGACGCGAATTTTTTTCGCGAAGCGCGCGGGCCGGGCAAATCGTCCGATTCAGCCCGGCCCGCCAGCGGTCCGCCTAGGCAACGTTATACTTTTTCTTGAGAAACTCCAATCCCGTCATCGGATAGAGGGCATAGATCAATATATCCTCCATCTTGTCCGATATGCCCTTCAGGGCCTCCCGGGCCTTGGGCAGCTCGGGCTCGATCACGTCGCCCGGCCGGCCGTCCATGGGTGTCTCCCCCCTGGGATAGCCTTTCAGCGCCTTCTTTCTGATCTCCTCATCGACCGGTGCCGAAGGACGGCCGTAGAGGCCGTAGAAGTAGTCCTTCACCTCTTTCGTGATTACCTTGTACCTGCCCATAAGGACGTTCATCACCGCCTGGACCCCCACGATCTGGCTCGTGGGCGTGACGAGCGGCGGGTAGCCCATTTCCGCCCGCGTCCTGGGTATCTCTTCATAAACCTCATTGATGCGGTGAACGGCCTTTGCCTGTTTCAACTGGCTCACGAGGTTGCTGATCATGCCGCCCGGTATCTGGTGCATGAGCACGCCGATGTCGATGACCGAGAATTTCGTCGTGTCGGAGAACTGCAGGTACTTTTCTATGATGCTTTCCAGATACTCGTTGATCTCGGGAAACTTGGTGAGGTCGAGGCCGGTGTCCCGGTCGGTCCCGGAGAGGGTCACGATGAAGGGCTCGACCGCCGGATGGGAACTTCTCATGGCGAAGGGCGCGACACAGGTGTCGATCCCGTCGGCTCCCGCCTCTATCGCCTTGAGACACGCCATGGACGCCATGCCGCTCGTATAATGCGTGTGGAGATGGACTGGAATGCTCAGCGTCTTCTTGAGGGCGGAAATAAGCTCGTAGGCGTCGTAGGGGGAGATGATGCCCGCCATATCCTTGATGGCAAAGGAATCGGCCCCCATCTCCTCCAGCTTTTTGGCCCTCGTCACGTAATAGTCGAGGTTGAAGATCGGCCCCCCCATTCGTCTTTGAGTCAACGCGTAGGAGAGGGTTCCCTGGATGTGTTTCCCTGCCTTCTTGACCGCCTTATAGGCGGTAATGAAATTCCGCTCGTCATTCACGGCATCGAAAATGCGGAAAATGTCGATGCCCACCTCGGCGGCCTTCTCGACGAAGGCCTCCACCACATCGTCCGCATACTGGCGGTACCCGACGAGGTTCTGACCGCGAAGGAGCATCTGGAACTTCGTCTTCGGCATCTTCCGCTTCAGGATGCGAACCCTCTCCCAGGGGTCTTCATTGAGGAACCGCGTCGTGACGTCGAAGGTCGCCCCGCCCCATACCTCCATCGAATAGAAACCGATGTCGTCCAGTTTCTCCGCGATGGGGAGCATATCGGCCGTGGTCATCCTCGTCGCAAAGAGGGATTGATGACCGTCTCTCAAGGTTAGATCGGTAATAAGCACCGGGTTCTTGCCCATAAACACCTCTCCTTTGCTCGTTTTTAATTTTTCTCTTGAGTTTATACTTCTACATCATTTCGATCTTGCATACAATAGGAAATTAATCGGACTTTCCCGGCTTTCCATCCTGCGGGACCCCACAGCCGCCGCCCGTCCGGTGGAAAATCCAGGGAAACTCCGATAAACCGCGCATGGGATCATCCGTACATCCGGCCCATGGGAGAAGGCTATCGGTTGTCGTCGAGAAATTTCCGGATCGAGCGGTCGTATGTCCTTTCCCCTTCCTTTGAGAAGAAACAGCCGGGCAACTGCTTCATGCCCCTGTGATAGGCGACGCAGTCGCAACATTTTCCCCTTCTCTCGCAGTCGTAGGTGCAGGTGCATGCCGCCCTGCTCTTTTCAACCGTACACTCCATGTCTGGGCTCCTTTATCGAAATGGGGCTGCCTTTCGCCGAAAGGCTCACCCGAACGCATCTTTCACTGCTGCCTTACCAGCGTTTTTGACCCTTCCGGCATGATGTGGCAAAGCATCTCCCTTCCCTGCGGAAGAGACGCAACGGCCTCTTCGAGCGTCCTCCGCGGCGCCATGCCCATCTTCCTCACCTCGTCCCCGGGAAGGTCCGACACGAGCATGATGCGATAGCGTTCGGCCTTCATGCGGGTCGAATAGGCGGTCTGGGCATAGACCTTGTCGGCCTCCTTCACGCGGGGCTCCATCGCCTCGATCGAGGGGTAGTCGAACCAGGGCAGGAAATACCTGTTCCCCAGGCCGTCCTCGCATTTTCCGAGGAGGATGATAGTCCCCCCGTCCTTTACCGCGTGCCGGGCGTGCTCCAGCGCCTTGTGGCTCTGGATGAAGTCTATATCCTTGGGGTAGCCGCCCACGCTCACCACGGCCACGTCCGCCTTTTGTGCGACCGTCGTGGAGAAATGCGCGTGGTACCAGGCGCAGCCCGCCTCGTGCGACGTCTTGATATCCCCCGCGAAGATATTGAGAAGACGCCTTTCGTCATCGAAGATCGTGTTGATGAGGAAGAGGGGCTTCTTCACGAGTTCGATCCCCTCCATGATGGCCTCATGCATCGGGTTTCCCTCGAGGATCCCCGTCTGGGCGCGTTCGTGCTTGCCCGGTTTATCCTTGTTGAAGACCCTTTTGTGCGCGTCGAGGATGGTCTGGTACGCGGCGATGCCAGGTATGATGCATTTCCTGCCGCCCCCGAAGCCCGCGAGGTAGTGGAAGCTGATCGCCCCCGTGACGAGCGTCGCGTCCGCCTCGAGCACAAGGGAGTTAAGCGCCACATCCAGCCCGCTCGGCGTGACACCTATCGGGGAGAGGGCGTGCTCGTCGAAACAGTCGTGATCGACGCACGGTACGGCCTTATAGACGGAATCGGACACGAGGGCCCTCTGCTCGGCCTCCGTCTGTTTCCGGTGGTTGCCGAGGGCAAAGAGGACGCGGACGCGGCGGGCCTTCTTAAGGAACGTCCCCATGAGTTCGGGGAGAAGCTTTTCCGCCCCCGTGTACCTCGTAACATCGGAGACGATGACGAGAAGGTCCCTGCGGGCAACCCACTCCTCAAAAGGTACTGAATCGTAGGGCGCCTCCAGCGCCGCGAGGAGGGTCTCCTCGAACGGGCGCGCGGCGGGCCTCCCGTGATCGACGACGGAAACGGTCCACGCGCCGGGGGGCTCGAAGGGTATGACGTCTCTTCCGTATTTCAGGTCGATCCTCATTTGATGCTGTAGAATACCCCCCGTCCGCCGAATATGGCCATATCGCCAAGCTCTTCCTCTATCCTGAGGAGCTGGTTGTACTTGGCGATCCGCTCGCTTCTCGACGCGGAGCCCGTCTTGATCTGGCCGGTGTTCATGGCAACGGCGAGGTCGGCGATAAAGGCGTCCTCGGTCTCGCCCGATCTGTGGGAGATCACGCACGTGTAGCCTGCCCGCTTCGCGATCTCGATGGTGGTCAGCGTCTCGGTCACGGTCCCGATCTGATTCAGCTTGATGAGCACGCTATTGGCGATGCCCTGCCCGATGCCCTCCTTGAGTATCTTGGGGTTCGTCACAAAGATGTCGTCAGCCACGATCTGTATCCTTGAGGCGCATCGCTTCGTGAAGAGCTTCCACCCTTCCCAGTCGTTCTGGGAAAACCCGTCTTCGATGGAGACGATGGGATAGTCGTTGACGAGCGACTCGTAGAAGGCCACCATCTGTTCCGGGGTCAACGCGCCTCCTTCAAGGTGATACGCGCCATCCCTGTAAAACTCGCTCGCCGCCGGGTCGAGGGCGAGGGCGACATCGTCCCCCGGCTTGAAGCCGGCCTTCTCTATCGAGAGCATGAGCATGTCGATTGCCTGCCTGGCCGAGGATATCTGGGGCGCAAAGCCGCCCTCGTCGCCCACGCCGGAGGCAAGCCCCTTCTCCTTGAGGACGCCCTTCAGCACGTGAAAGACCTCGACGCCCATCCTGAGGGCCTCCGCGAAGGTCCCGGCGCCGACAGGAACGATCATGAATTCCTGTACGTCGAGGGCGTTCTGCGCATGGGCCCCGCCGTTAATCACATTCATCATGGGCACGGGCAGCTCACGGGCCCCGACCCCGCCCAGGTAGCGGTACAGAGGCAGGTCCTCGAAGTCGGCTGCGGCCCTGGCGACCGCCATCGAGACAGCGAGGATCGCATTTGCCCCGAGCTTGCCCTTGTTCTCCGTCCCGTCGAGCTCTATCATCGTGTCATCGATAAGGACCTGCTCCGTGACATCGAGCCCTTCGAGCTTGGGCGCGATGATCTCGTTCACGTTCTTGACCGCCGTGAGCACGCCCTTGCCCTGGAACCTTTCCTTGTCCCCGTCCCTCAGCTCGAGGGCCTCCCGCTCGCCCGTCGACGCGCCGGAGGGGACGATAGCCCTTGCCATCACGCCGCTTTCGAGCACCACCTCCGCTTCCACTGTCGGATTGCCCCTGCTGTCGAGCACTTCCCGCGCGAATATCTCGTATATGGTTGGCATGGAAACCTCCTAAGGTGAAATGTAGTCGGATGAGCGAAGCTGAATCGATCATTGAGAATATCACAGGACCTGATAGGGGTCAAACCTTTTTGGACGGGGATGGAGGGGAGTTGTGCCGCAAGGCGGGGCGGATGGGTGGCTGCCGCGCATCGCCTGCGGTGGAGGGTGAGCACCGAAGCCGAAGGGAACGCCTTGCGGGTGCATCCGGGGTTCCAGGCGCCCGATCTGTTTTTTTGCGCCATCTTTTGTCGTATAATAGATTTCCCGGCGGGTGGCCGGCAGCGAGGCTCGACCGGCTTCGCCGGCCGAGGCGGCGACGCGAGCCAGCAGGTGTGGTTTTTCGCTTCCGCCCCTTCCTTTTTATGAGGGGGAAGCCGGGGTACCCGCGAAGTGGGTCGTGGCTGCGCCGATGAAGGGGGCGACGCGAGCCCCCATAAATTGCAGCGACGCGAGCCCCAATGATAGCCAGCCGGAAGGAGGCACTATGAGATCGGACAAGATGAAAAAGGGGATCGAAAAGGCGCCCCACAGGACGCTCTTCAGCGCCGTCGGGCTGCTTCCCGAGGAGCTGGAGAGACCGATTATCGGTATCGCAAATTCGGCCTCGGAGCTTATCCCCGGCCATATTCATCTGGGCAGGATAGGCCAGGCGGTAAAGGACGGCGTGCGCCTCGCGGGGGGTACCCCTCTCGAATTTTCGACCATCGGCATCTGCGACGGCATCGCCATGAACCATGAGGGCATGAAGTACTCCCTCGGGTCGAGGGAGCTTATCGCCGATTCCGTTGAGGTCATGGCGAAAGCCTATCCCTTTGACGGGCTTGTGCTGATCCCGAACTGCGACAAGATCATCCCCGGCATGCTCATGGCCGCGCTCCGGGTCAACATCCCTGCCGTGCTCGTGAGCGGCGGTCCCATGCTGGCCGGGCGGTTCAGGGGACGGGCGGTCGATTTGATCTCCGTTTTCGAGGGGGTCGGTAAGGTGGCCGCCGGCGCCATGAGCGAGGAAGAACTCGAGGAACTCGTTGGGTGCGCCTGTCCGGGGGCTGGTTCGTGCGCCGGTATGTTCACGGCAAACTCGATGAACTGCTTGAGCGAGGCCCTCGGCATAGCCCTTCCGGGCAATGGGACCGTTCCGGCGGTCAATGCGGACCGCATCAGGCTGGCAAAGGTGGCGGGAAAGGCCATCGTCTCCCTCGTGGAGAGGGGCGTTGCCGCGAGAGACATCATGACGCTCCAGGCGTTCACCAATGCCATTACCGTCGATATGGCCTTCGGAGGGTCGTCGAATACCACGCTCCACCTGCCGGCAATCGCACACGAGGCGGGCCTCCGGCTGCCCCTCGCCCTTTTCGACGAGATATCGGAAAGGACCCCCCACATCTGTTCCATGAGCCCGGCCGGTCCCCACCACCTCGAAGACCTGAACGAGGCGGGCGGCGTCTACGCGATCATGAAGGAACTGTCGAGAAAGGGACTTATCGACACACGCTGCGACACGGCGGGCGGGAGGAAGGTGGCGGAGCTGATCGAGGAGGCGCGCGTTCGAGACCATGGGGTCATCAGATCCGTCGATGAGCCGTATCACCCGAGGGGCGGTCTTGCGGTGCTGACGGGGAGCCTCGCGCCTGACGGGGCGGTCATCAAGGTCGCCGGCGTCGCGGACAGCATGAGGAGGTTCACGGGCACGGCGCGGGTCTTCGACAGCGAGGAAGAGACGATGGCCGCCATAATGGAAGGAAAGGTCAAGCCGGGGGACGCGGTTGTCGTACGGTATGAAGGGCCGAAAGGCGGTCCGGGCATGAGGGAGATGCTGACGCCCACCAGCGTGCTCTGCGGGCAGGGCCTCGACCTGGAGTGCGCCCTCATCACGGATGGACGGTTCTCAGGGGGTACAAGGGGTCTCTGCATCGGCCATGTGTCACCGGAGGCGGCCGAAGCGGGTCCCATCGGCCTCGTCAGGGAAGGCGACCGGATCGAGATCGATCTCGACGGAAAGGCGATCAACCTCCTGGTCGGGGAAGAGGAGCTCGCGAGGAGACGCAAGGAATGGACGAGGCCTGAACCGCATATCAAGGAGGGATACATGGCCCGCTACGCGGCGATGGTCACCGGCGCGGCAAGCGGCGCCGTCTTCCGGCCGGCCGGGGACTCAGGCGAGTGAGCCTAGTGTCTGATTGCATAAATAACTGACTTATTAAATCCGTCACCCCGGCGGATGCCGGGGTCCAGGCAGTGCGCAAGACCCTAAAAACACTGGATTCCGGCGTTCGCCGGAATGACGAGAGAAAGCCAGGAAGTGGATTTTGTTTATGCAATCAGACGCTAGCCAACGGGGCTTTTTCGCCTCCGCCCCTTCTTTTTTATGAAGGGGAGGCTCCGTGAGCTTCGCTCACGGAGGGGGCGACGCTAGCCCCAATATATTGAAGGAAAGGGCAAGATCGATGGATTCCGAGATTATCAAGGAGATCGAGGCAATCACCGGGCCGGGGAATGTCAAGGCATCGGAGGAGGAGCGTAAATGCTATTCCTATGACGGAAGGACGGAGGGCGACCTTCCCGACCTTGTCGTTTTTCCCTCATCCGCCGGGGAGGTATCCGCCATACTCACCCTCGCGAACAGGCATCTCTTCCCCGTCATACCTAGGGGCCAGGGTACAGGCCTGACAGGGGGCTCGGTGCCCGTGAACGGCGGGGTCGTCCTGTCGTTTACGCGAATGAACCGGATACTGGAGATCGATACGGCAAACCTCGTCGCCGTGGTCGAGCCGGGCGTCATCACCTTTCTTCTCCAGGAAGAGGTCGCGAAAAAGGGGCTCTTTTACCCCCCCGATCCCGCCTCGTACAAATATTCGAGCATCGGGGGGAATGTGGCGGAATGCGCAGGAGGTCCCAACTCACTGAAATACGGCGTGACAAGGGACTACGTGCTCGGCCTGGAAGTCGTGCTGCCCACGGGCGAGATACTGAACCTGGGCGTGAGAACCATGAAGGGCGTGGTCGGCTACGACCTCACGAGGCTTTTCGTGGGGAGCGAAGGCACCCTGGGCATCGTCACGAGGATCACCCTCAGGCTCATCCCCCTGCCCGAGGCAAAGGCGACGATTCTCGCCCTTTTCAGCGAGGTCGAGGAGGCGGCCCAGACGGTCTCCGCCATCATTGCGGAGAGGGTCGTGCCGTCAACCATGGAGTTCATGGATAAATCGTCGATCATGTGCAGCGAGCAGGCATCGCCCATGGGCCTGCCCGGGGGCGTGGGCGGCCTTCTTTTGATCGAGGTCGATGGGACCAGGGAATCGGCCCTTGCGCAGGCCGAGAAGGTCCGGGCCATCGCGGGCAGGCACCATGCAATCCGCTGCGATCTGACGGAGGACCCGGTCGAGGCCGACAGGCTGTGGCAGGCCAGAAGGGTGCTATCGCAGGCCACATTCAACCTGAATCCCGTGAAAATAGCCGAGGATGTCGTCGTACCCCGCTCGGAAATTCCCACGTTCATCCGTTCCCTGGAGCGCATGGAGAAGAAGTTCGGCGTGCCGATCCTCAGTTTCGGCCATGCAGGCGACGGAAATTTTCACGTGAGCATTATGATCAAGGATACGCCGAAGGACCGGGCGAGCGCCGAAGAGGCGGTGAAGGAGATTTTCTCCGAGGCCCTCCGCCTTGGCGGAACCATGTCGGGCGAGCACGGCATCGGCCTCTCGAAGGCGCCCTATCTGGGCATGGAACTCTCAGATGAGGTGATGGCCACGATGAAGCGGGTCAAACAGCTCTTCGACCCGAACAATATCCTCAATCCGGGGAAGATCTTTCCGAAATAGGCGGGTGAGAGGCCAATGGCTGCGCCATTCGAGGGGGCGACGCTAGCCCGGCAGGCGCCTTTTTTCGGTTTCGGTTTTTCCTTTTTATGAAGGGGAGGCTCCGTGAGCTTTGCTCACGGAGGGGGCGACGCGAGCCCCAATGATGGTTGCAATTACGGGGCGAAGTTCGAGAGCTGATAGGGGATTTCTTTCTCTTCCAGGTCGTGCTTCTTCTCGAAATAGACCTCCCCTGCCGCGATCTCCCGCAGGGACGTCACGACTTCCCTGTTTGACGATTTGACCAGGGGCCTTGAGCCCTTGACGAGCTGTTTCGATCTCTTCGCAGCGAGGTGGACAAGCTCGAAGCGGTTTTCAACCTTATCCATGCAGTCTTCAACGGTTATCCTGGCCATCCTGCTGCCTCCTTACGCCGGCGACGAGAGACGCAAACGCGCCGTATGCGTTATCAAGGGTATCATTTATCACGACATAAGTAAAGAGGCCCTTTTTTGCCACCTCCTCTCGCACGCGCTGCATCCGCTTCTCTATCTCCTTTTCCCCGCGGGCGGTGAGCCGCCTGACAAGCTCGTCCTGAGTGCGCGTATCGACGAATATCAGCACGGCATCCGGCCAGTTTTCCTTGACGGCGAGGGCGCCTTTCACGTCGATGTCGAGAATCACGTCTATGCCCTCGGAAAGGGGCCCCGAGACCTCCCGGACGGGCGTGCCGTAGAAGTGGCCGTGGACGTTCTCGTATTCCAGGAACTCGCCGCGGGCGACCATGGCGCGAAACTCCTCTTCGCCGACAAAACGGTAATCGCGCCCGTCGAGTTCGTGCTCCCGCCGGGGGCGGGTCGTGCAGGAGACGGAAAAGCGACTCCGCCCGTCCTCCTTCAGGAATTTTTCGATGATGCTGCTCTTCCCCGTACCAGAGGGACCGGAAACGACGAAGAGGTGGCCTTTCCTATTCGACATTCTGGACCTGCTCCCGCATCTTCTCTATTTCCACCTTGATCCGGATTGCCCTCTCGCCGATGGCGAGATCGTTCGACTTACTGGCGATGGTGTTCGTTTCCCTCACCATTTCCTGAATAATGAAATCGAGCTTGCGGCCGATCTCGTCGGCGGAGTGAAGGGTGTCGGTGAAATGGCGGACGTGCCCCTTCAGCCTCGCGACCTCCTCGGCTATGTCGAGGCGTTCCATGTAAAACCCCATTTCCTGGAGAATCCTCGCCTCGTCGACGAGGGCGCCGGCTAGCTCCAGCACCTTCTGGCGAAGCCTCTCCTCGTGGTTCTTGATGGCCTCGGGCCAGCGCTCTTCGATCTCCTCCACGTGGGCCTCGATCTGCGCCACCCTCCCGAGGAGGTCCTGTTTTATCAGCTCCCCTTCCCTCTCGCGCTCCTCGTTCAGCTTCGAAAGCAAGGCCTCCATGCACGAGAAGAGCAATTCTTCCGGGGCCGTTTTTTCCTCATAGATCAGGATATCCTTGAGATTCAGCACATCGGTGACCGTCAGGTCCCCTTTGAGCCCGTACGACCCTTTCAGACGCTCCGCAAGGGCGACGTACCACGCGATCGCCTCTTCATTCGCCCTCGGCGCGGCCGGATACTCATCGCCCTTATCCCACTTCATCATGATATCCAGCCTGCCCCGCCTGACGTGCCGCCTGGCCGTCTCCCGCAGCCTGGACTCATAGCCGGAGGCGCTCCTGGGCAGCTTCAGCGAGACCTCCAGGTAGCGACTGTTGAGCGAGCGCGCTTCTCCGTAGCACTTGCCTTCGCCGCTTGCCACCTCGGCCCTTGAAAAGCCGGTCATGCTCCTTGGCATCGTAGCACCCTCTTATAATGTTCTCTCCACCCGTTCATAAGGCGGATCACCGGACCGCTCCCATAGTCGGGGTAGGTCCACTTCATGGCGCGATAGCTGCCGTTCTCGAAAAGCAGGGTAAGATCGGCAAAAATGCCTCTCCCCAGGTAGATCCTGTGGGAGTACCCCTTGGTGGTGCCGAGGACGACGTGTTCGAGGGCGAGATATCCGGGGTCCACATTGACCGCGCGCCGCCCGTCATTTGACCGCAGGTGCTCTACCCCGTTCGTCGCGAGTTTGACGGGGGCGAGCATGTCCCTGTCGAGGAGGGGCTCGAAGAGCAGAAAATAGCGCCGGAGCCCCCCGCCCATCTCGGGGCAATAGTAATCCGACTGGGAAAAGGCCATGACGTCCGTCCTTTCTCCTATGGGGCCGATCACCCGCGTGAGTTCCTCCTCCACCCCGGAGAGTATACATGAATCGGCGAAGATAATGCTCGCAAAAAATTGGACCGGGGGAGGAAATTTTATCGTTCCCACAGGATAAAGTACTCCCTGTTCTTTCTCTCCCTCTCCCTCGGCGCATCGCAGACGCTTCTCACGCGCAGGCCGATCCCCTCGCCGAATTGCCTTATGTCGTCCATCACCGCCCTTATCCGCTCCCCGTCCTTCACGATTCCCCCCTTGCCGACCTGGTATCTTCCCACCTCGAACTGGGGCTTGACGAGCGTGATGAGGAGGCCCGGGGGCGCGAGGAGGGGCAGTATCGCCGGGATGATCTTTTTCAGCGAGATGAAGGAGACGTCGACGGTTACGATATCAGCCCGCTCGCCTATGTCCTCGACCGAAAGGTACCGGGCATTCACGTTTTCCCGCACCACGACCCTCGGGTCCCCTCTCAGCCTCTCGTGGAGCTGATGGGTGCCCACGTCAACGGCATGGACCCTGGAAGCGCCGGCCTTGAGCAGATAATCTACAAAACCCCCCGTGGAAGAGCCTATGTCGATGACCGTCTTCCCGGCGATATCTATCCCGAAGCACCTGACCGCCTCTTCGAGCTTGACGCCGCCAAAGCCGACATAGACAAGGGGATTGCTTCGCACCTCTATCGGGGCATCCTCGTCGACTGCCTTGTCGGCCCCGGAGATCCGCTCCCCGTTCAGGTAGACGACGCCGGCCATGACGAGTATCTTTGCCTTTTCCCTTGATTCGGCGAGACCTTTTCGGGTGAGCAGGATATCTACTCTGAGTTTAGCCAATGCTTTACGGTCTTCTTTATGCCGTCCTTATCCAGACCTACCTCATGCCTCAGGAGCTTGGGCGATGCGTGAGACAGGAACCGGTCGGGCAAGCCTGTTCTTTTCACGGGCATGACGATGCCCTCTTCGGAAAGGACCTCCATGACCCCGCTTCCGAACCCCCCCATGGCCGAATTTTCCTCAAATGTCGCTATCCGTCGGGTGTGCAGGGCGACGTCGACGAGCATCTCCTTGTCCATGGGTTTCGCGAACCGCCCATTGATCACCGAGCAATGGATGCCCTCCTCTTTTTCAAGCTCATCGGCCGCGAGGAGGCATGAATGGACGACGGGCCCGCATCCGATAAGGGCGATATCGGCCCCCGTCCTGAGAAGCTCCCATGTCCCGAGGGGGATCTCCTTGAAATCCCTATCCACGGGGACGCCTATCGCCTCTCCCCGTGGATAGCGGACGGAGACGGGACACCCGTAGAGGGATGCGGAAAAGAGCATCTGTTTCAGCTCGTTCTCGTCCTTGGGGCTCATTATCACCATGTTGGGGATGTGGCGCAGGTAGGACAGGTCGAAACTGCCGTGATGCGTCGGGCCGTCCTGGCCGACGATGCCGCTCCTGTCGATGGCGAAGACGACGGGCAGCTCCTGGAGGCAGACATCCTCGATGATCTGGTCGAAGCCGCGCTGGAGGAATGTGGAGTACATGGCCACAAAGGGCTTCATCCCCCCCAGGGCGAGGGCGGCGGCAAAGGTCACGCCATGGGCCTCGGCGATACCGATATCATAGAAGCGGTCGGGGAAAAGTTTCGAGAATTGTTCGAGACCCGTGCCGAGCCCCATTGCGGCGGTGATCGCGACGATCCTTTCGTCCCTCCTCGCCAGCTCCACCACCGTTTCACCGAACACGTCGGTAAACGTCCGGTTTCCGCCCTGGACCGGCTCGCCGCTCGTGACGTCGAACCGGGAAATACCGTGAAACAGAGCGGGGTCTCTTTCCGCAGGCCCGTATCCCTTCCCCTTCTTCGTGACGGCGTGGACCAGGATGGGGCCCTTCAGCCTCTTCACGTTCGTGAGGGTGAGGATCAGGTGGCTCAGGTTGTGGCCGTCCACGGGGCCCACGTACTGAAAGCCAAGCTCCTCGAAAAGGAGGCCCGGCGTCACGAAGCCCTTCACCGCCTCCTCGAAATAGCGGGCGGCCTTGTAGACCTTGTCCCCGAAGGCTGGCAGGTTCCTGATCGCCTGCTTGATGTCCTCCCTCAGGGTGACCATGAATTCGCCCGTCATGATCCTGTTGAGATGGGCGGAGAGGGCGCCGACGTTCTTCGAGATGGACATCTCGTTGTCGTTCAGGACGACGATGATATCGCTCTTCATGTGTCCCGCATGGTTCAAGGCCTCGAAGGACATGCCGCCCGTAAGGGAGCCGTCCCCGATGACCGCGATGATGCGGTGGTCCTGGTTTCTCTTCCGCTTTGCCTCGGCTAACCCCGTGGCTATCGAGATGGAGTTGCTCGCGTGTCCCGTATCAAAGGCGTCGTAAACACTCTCTTTTCTGCAGGGGAAGCCCGAGAGGCCCCCGTTTTGCCTGATCGTGGCGAAAAGGTCCTTTCTTTCCGTGAGGATCTTGTGCGTGTAGCACTGGTGTCCCACATCCCAGACGATCCTGTCGTGGGGCGTATCAAATACGTGATGGAGGGCAAGGGTAAGCTCGACGACGCCGAGATTGGACGAGAGGTGGCCCCCCGTCTTCGAGATCGTCCGGATAATGACCTCCCTGATCTCGTCGGCAAGGGCTTGTAACTGGGTGGGGTTCAGCTCCCTGATATCGCGGGGTGTAGTGATGGAATCGAGCAGCATCAGAAGGACCTGCGACCGATAAAATTCGCGATCTTTACGAGCATGTCCGCCTTCGCGCCGAGAAACCGGACGGACGCGACGGCCTTGTCCACAAGGGCCTCTATCCGCGCCTTGGAGGCGGAAACGCCGTAGTACCTCACATAGGTCTGTTTTTCCATATCCTTCTTCAGTTTTTTTCCTACCTCCGCCTCGGTGCCCTCCACATCGAGGAGGTCGTCCCTGATCTGAAAGGCGAGGCCGACCGATTCGCCGTAGGTCGCGAAACCCTTGAGCTCCTTTCCCTTCGCATTGCCCACGAGGGCGCCGGCCAGGACCGCCGCCCTGATGAGGGCGCTCGTCTTCCCGCGGTGGATGAAATTGACGATCCTCTTCGTCCCCTTCTTGCCCTCGTAGACGACGTCCATGGTCTGGCCGCCAACCATGCCGGCGGCGCCCGCTCCGAGGGCGATCTCATAGATCACCTTCTGCGTGATTGTCGGTGAGACGCCTGAACGGCGCGGATCGGCCATGACCCGGAAGGCCTCGGTGAGCAGGGCGTCTCCCGCCAGGAGGGCGACCGCCTCTCCGAACATCTTGTGGCACGTGGGCTTGCCCCGCCTCACGTCATCGTCGTCCATGCAGGGGAGGTCGTCGTGGATGAGCGAATAGGTATGGATCATCTCGAGGGCGGCGGCAAAGGGCAGCACGGCCTTCGCGTCGCCATCCATGGCCTCGCACGCTGCTATGGCGAGACCGGGCCTGATCCTTTTCCCCTCCGAGAACAGGCTGTGCTCCATTGCATCCACGAGTATCCGGGAAGAAGGCGGGAGCGCCGAGAAGATCGACCTCAGCTCGTTCTCCACGAGCACCCTCTTTTCGGCGAGAAAACTCGTCAGGTCCACTATTCTTCTTCCTGCAGGAAGGGCCTTTTCTCCATGGAGCCATCTTCCTTCTTCACGAGGATCTCCACCTTGCGTTCTATATCATCGAGCGTCTTCGAGAGCTCCTTCGTGAGGCCCATGCCTTCCTTGAACAGGCGAAGCGCGTCATCGAGCGGAATCTGCCCCTCGTCAAGGGTGCTTACTATGTCTTCGAGCTTGTGTAGTCCTTCTTCAAATTTCATTCCATCATTATAGAATTCTAATCTACACTTTTTCAAGTACTTGCTCGCTTGGGCCTGAGGCCGCGATGGCGAGGAGGCCCTTTGGAGACGGCCGTCCCGCCGGGACGGCGTGCCGGATATTCGCCGATTTAAGTGTTGATATGGGCCTTGCCGTAAGGTAGAATTGGGGATGGTCGAGCTGAGGATACGGACATCGCGAAGGATAGAGGCCCGTGACATCACGGACGAGGTGAGGGAAGCCGTGGACGGCAAAGAGGGCCGATCCGTCCAGCTCTTCTGCCTCCATACCACGTGCGGGCTCACCATTAACGAGAACGCCGACCCGGCGGTGATGAAGGACGTGATGGACGCGTTAACCAGGCTTGTGCCCGAAAACTACCCTTACGGACACGGAGAGGGGAATTCCGATGCCCACATCAAGTCTTCCCTCGTCGGCTCTTCCCTCGTCCTTCCTTTGTCCGCGGGCAGGCTCGTGCTCGGGACCTGGCAGGGCATCTACCTCATGGAGTTCGACGGGCCCCGGGAAAGAAAGGTCGTCGTGACTACGGTCACGTGAAAGAGGGGGGGGTCCGGGTGAGCATCGCGCGAATGCTGCTTCGTTATGCCGTCGTCCCGGTCGTCGCGGGCCTCGTTTTTGCCGGGTATCTCCGTGGGGCGACGGAAAACAGAGGCATGCCCGGGGAATACGGCGTCTACGTCAAGACATCGAAAAAACTCGTGCGCATCCTTCCCAATATTGTCCTCGAGGAAAAAGGCATACTCTACGTCGAGGGCAATAACCCCCCGCGCTTCTCCTTGCACGATATCGGGTATTTCGTTTTCGCGGGCAGGCACGAAATGAAATACCTTACGCTCAACAACCTCGTTTTCATGAGCCAGTCCTCCCTCGGCAGGGGCCGTTTCATGATCGGCAAGGAGGTCGGGATCGAGGTGAAGAAGAAGAACGACACCTTCTATACCGTGAGGCCGAAGAGGCTCTTCGGAAGGGGATATTACTGTCTGTGGATCAACGACTCCGCCTGGGATTTCATCGTCGAATAGGAAAGGAACGACCTAAGGACACCCCTTCATTTTTTTCCGTTTTTGCCTTCACAAACGACCCGTCGCGGGTTCTCCTTCGGGCGTCGCGGCATTGGGCGGGACCTTGCAACGCCGTTATAAATCCGTTGGAAAACTCCGAAACATATTCAGAAACTCATACCGGCAAAATCTGATTCCAGGCTGAAAATTGCGGGGGTTTAAGAAAGGCGGCATCCGGATTTGAACCGGAGAATAACGGTTTTGCAGACCGCTGCCTTACCACTTGGCTATGCCGCCATCTGGAGCGGGAAACGGGATTTGAACCCGCGACTTCAACCTTGGCAAGGTTGCACTCTACCACTGAGTTATTCCCGCATTCTGCTTTAATAATACAGGAAGTTCCAACCCCTGTCAATGATAATAGGCGCTCGCCGGGGCGCATCAGTAGTCCGACAGGTCCGGCTTGGAGCGCTCCCTTTTCTTTCGCGTCTGGAGGTGCTTCATCTCCAGCACCTTTTCCTGGGCGCGCCTGGAGCGCCGCCTTTTCTGCCGTCTTATCCTTTCTATCCTCTGCTGTTCCTCGCTTGCCCTGCCGAGGATCATGTTTTCTATCTTCTGAACGAGGAGCCTTCTCGCAAAAAAACGGTTTACGGCCTGATGACGCTCCCTTTGGCACTTTACCTCGATGCCCGTGGGAAGGTGCTTCAGATAGACGCAGGTCGCCACCTTGTTGACGTTCTGTCCCCCGTGGCCGCTCGACCGGACGAAGCGCTCCACTATGTCCGATTCCTGGATGCCCAGCCGCTCCATCTTTTCCTGTAAGGCCCTTT
>JBEKJU010000001.1:0-47265 GCA_050011095.1 Syntrophorhabdales bacterium | reverse complement strand
GGCTGAATGAAGTGTCGAAACCTGAATTCCACAAGGGTAAGCAGCCGACTTCGCCAGTAATCCCCAGTGACATCTGTAAGTACATTGGATGGCTTTCGATGCACGCCTGCAAAGGCATCTGGCGACCTGACAGCTTGCCCCCTGAAGCGACAATTAGAAAAGAATTCTTCGCGAAGTTCGGCGATGTTTCACTTAAGACCCTCGGCTTGCAACTCTCCGAAGATACAGTGGCTAGGGTGAATGGTCGAGTCGCCCGGTCCTTCGATGATGCAGTCAGCGACCTTGTCAACAATATCAACCGTTTAAAGTGGGAGCTTGAACTGATAGGTGCTGGTAAAGAACCTCCGCCTTCAATAGAAGATGTGCCCCCGGACGAATTGCAGGTTGAGGTAACAGGATGACTTAATACATTTTTGTTGCTATTGCTTTTTTGCACTTTTTCAAACGGCATTCTTTGACCAGTTTACAAGGCCGGAGGTGTGAAGTTGTAGGTGAAACCGAGACCCATCCCGTGCTTATGGAAAGTGCGCAAGAGCCGCATTAATCGGAATGTTACGCCTATCTGAGGAGCATCCGGGTTTCCGCGGATTACCGATGGGATAAGCGGGTCGGCGCGCCGAAGGCGCGGGTGGATGCCGAAGATACACCGCCCGCTGCGAAGAGCTATATTTGCAGAAGACCCCGAGGGGCAAAAGGTACCGCTATCCTTGTCCGGACGGTTTCGATTGTGATATACAAACAATGGAATCGACTATCGGGGACAAGGGGGGGTGAGATAATGAAGATCGTCCGTTTTCTCCAGGAGGGAAAAGCGCGCTACGGGATCGTCGAAGGCGGGTTTGTCGAGCCCTGCGACGGCGATCCGTTCGGCGGCCTCGCGAGGCGGCAAGGGGCGCTACGCCTCGATGCGGTGAGGCTCCTCGCCCCCGTGTCGCCGCCGAACATCATCTGTCTCGGGCTCAATTACAGGAAACATGCCGACGAGGCCGGTCTCGCCTATCCCGCCGAACCCCTGATATTCCTGAAGGCGACGACGGCCCTTTCGGGACCGGGCGATCCTATAGTCCTTCCCGAGCATTTTGATGGGGCCATCGACTTTGAAAGCGAGCTTGCCATCGTGATCGGCAAGCGCGCAAGGAACATATCGGAGGACGAATTCTCCGCCGTGCTCCTCGGCTACACAATCGGGAACGACGTATCCAACCGGGCGGTGCAGTTCACGGACGGCCAATGGGCGCGCGCGAAGAGCCATGACACCTTCTGCCCCCTGGGCCCGGCCATCGTGACGGACCTGGACGGCGACAACCTCGGTATCTCATGCCGCGTGGACGGGAAGGTCATGCAGTCATCCTCTACGTCGGACATGATCTTTTCGTGCCGCCGGATCGTCGCCCATCTGTCGCGGTGTATGACGCTCCTTCCCGGCACGGTCATCCTGACGGGCACCCCCGAGGGCGTGGGCTTCACGCGAAAGCCACCGGTATTTCTCAGACCGGGCCAGACGGTCGAGTGCGCGGTCGCGGGCATCGGCGTGCTCGCGAACCCGGTCGTCGGTCCCGGGGCCGGACAAGGGAAGGCATGACATTCATGGAGATCAGGATAAGAAGGATAGGGCGCCACACGAACGGGCAAGACCCGTCGGATGTGACGAACACGTATTGCGTCACCGATAATGGCCGGGACTTCACGATCACGTGCAGGTCCCACAGGCACGGGACAAACCTCGGCATGGCGGGGCAGGACGGCTTTCTCTATACGGACGCGGACACGGGCACGGTACGCAGGCAGGTCGTGGCCGTGGGCATGACGTGCGGCATAATTATAGAAAGTGATGAGGTGGTCGAGGGGCTCTCCCCTTTCGCGATCCGGGGCGTTATCATGGCTGACCGAAGCGGCGAAGCAGGGGAGATCACGGTGACCGCCGGGGGATTGGAGCGGGGTTCCCCATGACAGGACGTCAGGACGCGGCCCTTGCCGTCGATGGTCATGCCGGAGCCAAGCCCTTTTGTCCGGAAGTTTTTTTGCGTGCCCCGGTGACTGAAGAAGTGCCGGAAGCGGCTTATCGCCGCTTTGGCAGGACCTTGTCCAGGGCGGCAACAAGCTCTTCCTTCATGACGGGTTTCGCGAGAACCGTTCGGACACCGGCGGCGCGGATTGCGTCGATGGGGACCGCATCGCCGTGTCCGGTCAGGAGGATCACGGGCAGGTCGTCCTTGATCTGGAGGAGCCTGATCGTCAAATCGGTGCCCTTCATGGCCGGCATTAGCTCGTCGACTATAACGACGTCGAATCTTTCGGGCATACTCGCGAAGAGGTTCAGCGCCTCGAGGGGGTCGTTGCACGTGGCCCCCGTGTAATTGAGCATCGTCAGGCTTTGCTGCATCATGTCCGTGGACTGCTCGTCATCATCAACGACGAGGATCGTTGCCCTGGGGCGCATTCGGGGGGAGCTCATCTTTACAATATAGAGCCTGTCCGACGTCCCGACAAGCCCGGAGGATAGGGGCCTGACGTTAACACGGTGTTTTTACTTGTCTTTCTGATCTGCAAAAACAGGAACCCGCGGCCACCGTGAGGACAAGTAGTCCGGCCGGCATTATAATTCTGCTATTCCACCGACGAGAGAGGGGGCCATGATATCAATCACCGTGAACGGGAAGGCCTATGAGGTAGCCGCGACGCCGAACACGCCTCTGCTCTGGGTGATCCGGGAAAACCTGGGCCTCACGGGGACGAAATACGGCTGCGGGATATCGCGATGCGGGGCCTGCACCGTCCATGCGGACGGCGAGGCGATCCGTTCCTGCGTCACGCCGGTTTCGGCCGTCGCGGGAAAGAAGATCGTCACGATAGAGGGCCTTTCGGCGGACAACAGCCATCCGGTCCAGAGGGCCTGGATCACCGAGGACGTGGTCCAGTGCGGCTACTGCCAATCGGGGCAGATCATGGCCGCCGCCGCGCTTCTCGCGAAGAACCCTCATCCGAGCGACGCCGACATCGACGAGGCCATGTCGGGAAACGTCTGCCGCTGCGGGACATATCAGCGTATCCGGCGCGCTGTTCATAGCGCCGCGGCGATGTCGGCGGAGGGAGGCAAAAAATGAACGATTCCTTCGCGCTGAATCCTTTCATCCGCATCGGCACGGATGGCACCGTGACCATTGTGGTCAACAAGTCGGAAATGGGGCAGGGCGTCTTCACCTCCCTACCGATGCTCGTCGCCGAGGAACTTGAGTGCGACTGGGCGAGCGTGCGGGCGGAGCCCGCGCCCGTCGCCCCCGAATACGGCCATACGATATTCGGCATCCAGGGGACGGGGGGCAGCACGAGCGTCCTGAGCGAATGGGAAAGGATGCGCAGGGCCGGGGCCGAGGCCAAAGGGATGCTCGTGGCCGCCGCGGCCGACACGTGGAAGGTCGACAGGTCGCTCTGCCGGGCGGAAAACGGCGGGGTGATCGACGCGAGCGGGCGGAGGCTGACCTACGGGGAGCTTGCGGGAAAGGCGTCTACCATGGAACGTCCAGAGGATGTCCCGCTCAAGGACCCCTCGGCCTTCACGATCATCGGCACGCCGCGCAACCGCCTCGATTCGCCGGAAAAAGTGAACGGCAAGGCGCTCTTCGCCGTCGATATGGCGATCCCCGGCATGCTCGTCGCCCTCGTGGCCCGGTGCCCCGTCTTTGGCGGCAAGGTCGCCCGTCTCTATGCCGATAAGGCAAAGGCCGTCCCCGGCGTGAAAGAGGTGGTGCAGATCGAATCGGGGGTAGCCGTCGTGGCCGAAAACTTTTGGCCGGCGACTCTGGGGCGGAGGGCCCTCGATATCACCTGGGATGAGGGACCGCTGGCCGGCCTTTCGACGGCGGGACTGCGGGAGCAGTACGCGGCCCTGGCGGGCGGCCCCGGTGCGGTCGCGAGGAAGGAGGGCGATCCCGAAAGGGCCTTTGCGGATGCCCCGAGGCGCGTGGAGGCGGAATACGAGGTGCCCTTTCTCGCGCACGCGCCCATGGAGCCATTTCGAGGTTGTTCTTAGCAGAGGGAGTGTGAGTGCCCTTTCTCGCGCACGCGCCCATGGAGCCCCTGAACTGCCTCGTCGACCTACGGGAAAAAAGTTGCGAAATATGGACAGGCACCCAGTTCCCCGGACCGGACCGGGATGCGGCGGCCCGCATGCTCGGCCTCAGGCCCGAGGAGGTGACGGTCCATACGACCCTTTTGGGGGGTGGGTTCGGCCGCCGGGCGAATCCCGGGGCGGATTTCGTGCTCCTCGCCCTGGAGGTAGCAAAGGCGGTGAAGAAACCGGTCAAGGTGGTCTGGACCCGTGAGGACGACATGAAAGGCGGCTACTACCGGCCCATGTTCTACTACCGGCTCGTGGCCGCCCTTGACGGGGGCGGCAACCTTCTGGCCTGGCGCCATACGATAGTCGGGCAATCCATAATGAAGGGAACCCTTTTCGAGGGGTTCATCGAGGAGGGCATCGACCCGGCGTCAGTCGAGGGGGCGGCCGATATCCCTTACGCGATCCCCCACATCCTCGTCGACCTCCACACCACGGAGACAGGCGTGCCCGTCCTGTGGTGGCGCTCTGTCGGCCATTCGCACACCGCCTTCGTCGTCGAGAGCTTTCTCGATGAGGTGGCCCATAGCGCGGGCAGAGACCCTTACGAGTTCCGCCGGGGTCTCCTCGCGGCCGACCCTCGCCGCAGGGCGGTCCTCGACCTCGCGGCCGAGAAGGCCGGATGGGGTGCGCCATTGCCCGAGGGGAGGGCGCGGGGAATCGCCGTGCACAAGTCTTTTGGAAGCTACGTCGCGCAGGTCGCCGAGGTGTCGGTCGACCCGAAAGGACAGGTCCGCGTCCACAGGGTCGTCTGCGCCGTGGACTGCGGCCGGGTGGTCAACCCCACCACCATCGAGGCGCAGATGGAGGGCGCCGTGGCCATGGCCCTATCGGCCGTCCTTCACGGGGCGATCACCTTCAAGGCCGGACGGGTGGAGCAGGGGAACTTCCATGACTATCCCGTGCTGAGGGTCGATGAGATGCCCCAGGTGGAGGTCCATATCGTGCAAAGCGAGGAGCCTCCGGGCGGCATAGGGGAACCGGGTGTCCCACCCGTTGCCGCGGCGGTGGCGAACGCGGTCTTCGCGGCGACCGGCAGGCGGATCAGGCGGTTGCCCATAAGGGCCGAAGACGTGTCGGGATAAGAGGAAGTCGCCTATTTATCGGGGCTGTCCTTCGGCGCGGCCTGTGGTCCCCGGTCGGGCCCGCCGCGGGCCGCATCGGGCGCCCACCGGGGTCCGGTTCCGCCGCCGAACCGCCTGTGCCTCCTGTACGTCTCCCTGAGGGCCTCAAATTTTTTCTTCTGGTCGTCGGTGAGCTGCGTCTCTATCTCCGAGAAGCCCTCGGCGACGATCCTCTCGGCCTCGGGCCGTACCCTGGTGTAGTTCTCGCGGAGCCTTTCCGCCGTCCGGTCGAGAATCTTTTCCGTCGCGATCCTCTGGTCCTGCGACAGGTTGAGGTCCCTCGAAAGGGCTTTCACGAGGCGGGCCGTCCTCGCCCTGTGGTCAAGGGGGAAGTGGTACCTGCGCTTAAGATAGAACTGGGTGCCCGCCGCGCCGATCAGGATACCTAGGACGAGCACGAGGGCGACGCCCGTGATGAGCCTCCATTTTTTCATTATGCCTCCTTATGCCCCGAGCAGCTGGACGAGCATCGACTCTTCCATATCGGGGATGAGACGTTGAAGCGGATCGGCCCAGGAGGTGATCTCGGACGTGATGAAGATGGCGATCAGCACGAGGGCCAGCACTGACGCGACCGGAACGAGCCGCCAGACGAACTGCTCGAAGAGGGGCAGGAATGGCGTCTCCGACCCGAGGGGACCTATCTTTCGGATGCGCGCCATGAGCCTTTCCTGCCATCCCGCGGCTACCTCTGCGGATTCTCTCGCGCGGTAGGCGTGTCTCAGCAATGATTCAAACCGATCGTTCTGTCCGGGTGTTGTCATGGGCCGGCCTCCTCATCTCGTATGGTCAAGCAATGCGCGGAGTTTCTTCCGCGTACGGAACAAACGGACCTTTACATTAGCGGTGCTCCAGCCGAGAAGACCGGCTGCCTCCTTCACGGAATGGCCTTCAAGGTAGACAAGTTCCATCACCATTCTATCCCCCGCCGACAGCCTGTCGAGGGCTAGGTTGAGTATCTCCGCCGCGTCCTTTTGCAGATATTTCTCGTAGGATGAGCCATCAGATTGATCGGCGAGGGTCGCCTCGATCCACGCCTGTTGTTCCTCCGTAAGCCGACTCATGGGCAGTTCCCTGGATTTGTAGTATTTTCGCCAGAAATCATAGCAGGTCCTCACGGAAATGACGGAAAGCCAATGCCTGAAGCTGTCGCTCTTTTTGAAGGTCGGCAACGATCTATAGGCCCTCACGTATATATCCTGTATCGTGTCTTCCATGGAATCGGCGGGTATATGTCTTTTCACGAGGGCCAACACGAGATATTGATACCTGCGCACCAGATGCTCGAAGGCATTGACATCTCCGGCAAGAACACGGGAAATCACGTCGGCGTCACTGGGGACAGGGGAACCGTTTTCCATACGCTGCGGATAGTATAACCCAATTCGGGGAAGACGAAAGGGCTCCGAGCGTAAGATGTCCGGCCTGTCCGTATCCGCCTTTCACCTTTTAATCCCATTCTCGAAGGATCCCGTAACGTTTAAGTCGTCGGCGGCGCCGAAAGGGTTACAAGAAAACCGGTGGAAGTCCGAAAAAGGCATCGCCCCGTGTAACCTTTTCGCCCTGGCCCTCCGACTTATGTTACCATAAGGTGACGAAGGCCCGTCAATGCCCTCGCATCCTGGACGTCCTCGAAAGGCAAGGCTGCTTTCGGCAGGAACGCGAAGAGAGCCGGGTGCGGCAGCCTGATGGCACAATACCATAATGATGAGACTATCCTCCATCGTCGGCGTGCTCGTGGCCCTCGTGGCCGCCCTCTTCATCGGGAGTGCGGATGCCCAGGAGGCCTACGTCCTGGGAGGAGGCATGCGGGATTCCGGGACAGGGGCGGAGTCGTACACCTGGCAACTCGAATATATGGAGAGGTTTCGCGAACATTTCGCCTGGAGCTTTTCGTACCTGAACGAGGGGCACGTTCCCGATCATCATCGGGACGGGCCGGTTTTTCAGGCCTGGGTCCGGACGGATGTCCTGAGCGACCGCCTTTCGCTCGCCGCAGGCCTTGGCCCTTACGGCTACTTCGATACGACCCCGGATTCGACAGGCGGATCGTACAGGAACGGCCACGGCTTGGGCGGCGTGTTCAGCCTCTCGGCGACGTGGCGCGCGTACGGCCCCTGGCTCGTGCAGCTGCGCGGCAACTGGGTCACGGTCGAGCACGGGAACGACAACATTTCGGCCCTTGTGGGAATCGGATACGAGCTTGGAGGAACCCCCGCCGCCGGAGGACGGCGTCTGACTGAAGAGCCGAACCGCAATGAGGTCACCCTTTCTTTCGGTCAAACGATCATGAACAGCTTCAATTCCGACAGGTCGGCCGCCGCTTCCCTCGAATACCGGAGGAGCCTTGAGGAATGGCCCTTCGAATGGACCGTCACATGGCTGCACGAGGGCGCAAGCGACGCCGGACGCGGCGACGGGCTCATGGGTCAACTGTGGCTTGCGCGGGCCTTTCTGGGTGATCGCCTCTCCCTGGGGATAGGGGGTGGTCCTTACCTTGTCGTCGATAGAAGTGGGACAGGCGATGATGAGAGGCTGGTGGGTGTTTTTAGCATGACGGCCAGCTACCGCCTCGACCGGAACTGGGCGCTGCGGCTCACGTGGAGCAGGGTCGTCACGAACCGCGACAGCGACAGCGACGTGATTCTCTGCGGGCTGGGGTACCGCTTCTGAGGTCTTCCGAGCCCTTAGGGCGGGTGAAAAAAGGGCCGTTCCTCATCCGGACGAGGAACGGCCCCCGGAACCATGGCGATCGCGCCTATCCTACCTTCACGACCAGGGCGGCGGCGGTATCACCGGCCGCGCAGCCGGTAAAGAGGCCGTAGCCACCGCCGAGGAGGACCAGCTCCTCTATCAGCTCTATGACGGCCCTTCCCGCTGTCGGTCCCTGGGGATGGCCGTAGATCAGTGACGATCCGTTGTTGTTCATCTTCATGACGTCGTAGCCCGTCTTCTTCGAGAAGGCGAGGTCGTTGACGGCGAAGGGGTTGTGGGTCTTGATTGCCTTCACGTCGTTCAGCGATATGCCTGCGTTCTCAATGGCCATCTGGGCCGCAGGGATCGGCGCCGCAGGCATGAACATGGGTTTGACCCGTGCGAAGCCGTAGGAAACGATCTGGATCTCTATCTTCGGGTCCGTGCTCATCTCCTTGGCCCTCTCCCTCGTCGCGACGATGATGCCACAGTTGCCGTCGGCGGGGAACGTCTGGGCGCCGAAGCTGAGGCAGCCTCCGGGCACGACGGGCTTCAGCCTGGCCAGACCTTCTGCCGTGGTGGGAGTCCAGCCCTCGTCCTCTTCGAGGAGCTTCGTCTTCTTCCTTGTTACCGTGAGCTCCGGGGCGAACATGTAACGCTTCTGGAAGGCCCTGTCATTCGCGCGGGCCTCCATGAACTGCTCGTACCGTCTCAGGACGACGGCGTCGCACTCCTCCTTGGTGATGCCCACCTCTTTCGCCACGTTCTCGGCGGTCTGCACCATGGGGGAACGGTGCTTCGGGTTCCCGCCGAAGTTATCCATGTTCCAGTCTTCCCTGTCGGGCTGGCCACCGGGACCCAGGGGGTCGGGCCATATCGTGTGGGGTCCGTTCGAACAGCGGTCGGTCATCAGGCCGTAGCCTATTTCGTATACGCCCAGTTCCACATCCTTCGCCGCGAGGTTAAGGATCGTCGTGGAGGTCGAGCATGCCTGGTTGACGAAGAGGCCGGGGACGAACCTTTTGTCGTCCGTCAGCAGGGCCCCTGCCCAGTTGTGGGCGCAGAACCAGTGGTTCTGGGCGACCGTGGTCCCCAGGAACAGATAGTCGATAATGGTGGGGTCGAGATGCCTCTTCTCCAGGAACCATCTTCTCGCCGTATTGGCGGCAAGGCTTACCGCGTTGTCATTCTGCATACTCCCCTGCCAGCGGCTGAAAGGGGTCGAGTAATAACCGCCGTAGGGTATATACGCCTTCGTGTAGCTTTTCATTGGGTACCTCCTCCTTTTTATTTGGTTTCACCCGTAACGCGTAAAAACAGTGCGATCGCCCGTGTTCGGATGCTCCAATCAAGGCGAAAGGGTTCCCCCGATCTACCCGATGCGACACTATCCGACGCGACCGGAGCCGCCGATCGCTCCATTTCATTGAGCGGTCAGCCATTTCAATCTATAAAACACTCTCCTATCTTATACCTAAGGGCGGGACCGTGTCAAGGGAAGTTTGAAAGCGGCCGTCCCGACGAAACAGGCGAGCCGGCCGGGGGGGGATCGTCGATTGTCCGCGCTATTTCCGGGCGGGAACGGACTTGCGCGGGAAGATGTTTATTGCGGAGGGAAAATGGTGTAGAATCTCTTCGCGCATGCATAATCTTTTGGTCATAGCGCTCATTGTGTTTGCCCTCTGTCTTCCCCCCTGCGAGGCGAAGGAGAAAGAGTTTCTCGTCACGAAGGTGATCGACGGCAACACCTTTATGCTGGAGAACGGCGACATCGTCCGCTATCAGGGCATCGACGCGCCCCATCTGAAAAAGAACGAGGGAGGCCCCCAGTTCTACGCGCGGGAGGCGATGAAATACAGCAAGGGTCTCGTGCTGCTCAAGAAGGTGCGCCTCGAATTCGACGCGGACAGGAAAGATGCCGAGGGGAGGCTGCTCGCCTACGTCTATGTGAAGAACACGTTCGTCAACGGTGAGCTTGTCCGGCTGGGCTATGCCCGCGCGAACGCGCGGCCCCCCAATCTGATGTACAGGGATATGCTGCTCCGCTACGAGAAGGAGGCCTCGAGTAAGTACGCGGGCCTCTGGCAGGAGGAGAAGAGCCAGACGAACCCCTATTACATCGGGAACAAGCGGACCTACACCTTCCACAAGCCCTCCTGCCCCTTGAGCAACAAAATCCCTGAAAAGAACAGGATCATCTTCAGGGACCGGGTCGATCCCATACGGATAGGCTATGTGCCGTGCAGGCTGTGCAGGCCGTGACCACGGCAAGGGGGACGGATTGCGACAGGACATGAATCAAGGGTCCATGGGAGGCGTGAGTACCCGTGAGTAAGGAGTACCTCGAATACTGGGGCTTCAAGAGAGACCCCTTCCACCTCGCGCCGGATAACGAGATGATGCATCTGGGCGGGCAGTACTATGAATGCTTCGAGCGGCTCCTTTACGCGGTCAACACGAACAAGGGGGGCACCCTCCTGGTGTCCGAGGAGGCGGGACTCGGCAAGACCACGCTCCTCCTCAAGCTGATCGCCGAGATGGAGTGGAGCTACGGGGAGAAGTTTCGTTATGCCTTCATCGACCATCCGACCCTTACCGTGGCCCAGATCATGGCGCAGATCAGCAGCAGCCTCGCCCAGGCGGGGCCCCAGGCCGACAAGTTCCTGAACCTCACGAAAATAAAGGAAGAACTGACGGAGCTGAAGAAGGCGGGGGGGAAGGCCGTCATCGTTATCGACGAGGCCCACATGTTGGGCCGGCGCCTGGACGTCCTGCAGGACCTGCGGATGCTCCTCAACCTGACGCACGAAAAGGAATACCTCTTTACCATGATCCTCTCGGGGCAGAAGCCCCTCTGGGATACGATGAAGGGCATCCCCGAGTTCTGGCAGAGGCTCCCCGTCAAGTACTATCTGGTCCCCCTTGACCTCCGGGAGACGACGGCCCTCATCGAGTTCAGGATCGGTAGGGCCGGATACGAGGAGGACAGGGCAATTTTCACGGAGGAGGCCCTCGACGTCATCCAGCGTTTTGCCAAGGGTCTTCCCCGGACCGTAGTCGCCCTTTGCGACCTTTGCCTCCTCATCGGCGCCGCCTACCAGGCGAGGAGGATAGGTTTCAAGGAGGTGTCGAAGGCGATGCACGCCATGTCCGGGAAGGGGCAGGACGAGAGCCTGCCCTATGCGAGGGTGCAAAGGGAGACGGAAAAGAAGGATGAAGACCGGTCGTTCCTGCGGAGCATCATGAAGAAGATGAAACGGTAGGCATACCGGGTTGCATGCGAAGGCATTTACTCACGCCCCCGTTCTCAAGACCCGCTTATCCCCCATCCTTATGGTCAGTTTTATCTCGTCGAGATATTCGAGGAGGGGGATCATATATTTCCTGGAGAGCCCGAAGAGGGCCTTGAAATCCGTTGGCGACATCTCCTTGTTCCTGGCGAGGTGGTCCTTCACGGTCCTCTTCACCTCCTCGATGTGCTTCCCGCTGAAGTACATGTCGCCCTTTACCTTGACGACCTTTCCCTGATAGATGAGCTTCCCGAGGACGTCCCTGAGATCGCCCTCCTTTATCCGCAGCTCCTGGGCGATCTCGCCGTAGGCCGCCGGCGTGAGGCCCTGCGTGTCGAGTATCCTGACGATCTCCGTCTCCAGCCGTTCGACCGATTGAGAGGATTCCTGCCCGGTCGTGGGGAGTCCCACCCTGTCCTTCTCGATACGGGCGGCCCCTTCCGCCACGACATCTTCCAAAGCCGCCTGGAAGACCTGCTGGTCAACCTCGGGTAGTCTTGTCCGCAGTTCCTCCCGTGAAATCCCTATCTTCAGCGGGTTCTTTGCGTGAAATTCCGTAAGGAGCGCCTTGAGGAGGCCCTTGTACGCCTGGAACCGCCCGGTCCGGACGAGTGTTTTTCCCACCGCCTTGACAGTCTGTTCGGCCGCGAGTTCCGCCGCGATCGCCTCCATGGCGTCCCGGCCGACGCCGAGAAGCACCGCGAGGTAGTCCCTGCTCATCCCCTTGTAGCCGCCCTTTTCGAGATGGTATTCCGCCTTCTGCCTCGCGGATCCCTTCTGCAGCAGTCCGTATATGCCGTCCAGGCCCTGTGAGAGCTTTTTGTGCCTGCCGGGGGCGATGTCGAGGACCGTTCCGCCCCCGAGGGTTTGTATGGCGTACGATCCCCGGAGGATGTAGCGGTCGCCGGGGAGAACCACCATGGGCTCGGCAAAGGAGAACTGGACGAAGGCCTCTTCTCCCGGCGCGATTGTTGCCCGGTCGAGGAGGATGAGCCTCGCTTCCACCTGGGCGGTCGCGATATGAAAACGGAGTATGGTGTTATTCTTGATGGGTTTGAAGGGGAGCTTCAGATAGCGCAGGGTGGCGTCGATCCGGTTCATAAGGATCAGACTGTCGGGCCGTCCTATTATCGTGCCCCTCTCTATCTCGTGTTTCTCGATGCCCTGGAGGTTGAGGGCGACCCGCTCGCCGGGCGCGGCCTCCTTGACGTCTTCGTGGTACGCCTGAACGGTCCTGATCCTGGCCCTTTTGCCGGAAGGGTAGATCTCCACCTCCTCCCCCGCGCGGACACCCCCGGAGATGCATGTCCCCGTGACGATCGTCCCGAAGCCCCTTATCGTGAAAACCCGGTCCACGGGAAGCCTGAAGATGCCTTCCGTCGATCTTTCCTCTATCTCCGCCGCCTTCTGCCTTATGCACTCCCGGAGGACGTCGATGTTTTCGCCCGTCGTCGACGATACGGGGATGATGGGGGCGTTTTCGAGGAACCTCCCCTTCGCCAGGTCCTTCACCTCTTCGGTAACGAGTTCGACCATCTCATTGTCGACGAGGTCTTTCTTCGTTATCGCGACAATCCCCCTCTTGACGCCGAGAAGCTCGCAGATGTCCATATGCTCCCTGGTCTGGGGCATGATCGACTCATCCGCGGCGACGACAAAGAGCACCATGTCAATGCCCCATGCCCCTGCCACCATATGTCTGACGAACCGCTCATGACCGGGCACATCGACGATGCCGACGAGGATATCGTCCCCGAAGCGGTAATAGGCAAAACCAAGCTCGATGGTGATGCCCCGTTCCTTCTCCTCCTTGAGTCTGTCGCAGTCGATGCCGGTGAGCGCCCTGATGAGCGCCGTCTTGCCGTGGTCGATGTGGCCCGCCGTCCCTATCACCACTTTCTTCATAGTCACATAATACTATAAGGTCGGAAAAAGTGAAAGGCCGTCCCGCCGGGGCATGCGGCCGGGGCGCGACCGGCCGGAAGGAGGGCGGGACAGGGGGCCGAAGGGACAACCGTGGGGCATGTACCACCTGCACCTTGAAAATCGGTCGTCATACGTATATACTTCTGCCGTAAGGGATATAAAAAAAACGACGAAAAATATTGCATAAGGCGACGATATGATATATAAAGGAATCGTGACGCGTCTCATTCTTCTATTCCTCATGATTTTCCCGTTTTCCGCGGGCGCCGCCACCATCACCGCCGATTCCTATTTACTGGTCGAAAAGGACACACTCGCGGTCATCGCGGGCAAGGACTATCACCGCAGCCTGCCGCCGGCGAGCACGACAAAGGTGATGACCACGATACTTGCCCTCGAAAAGCTCGACGAGGAACAGAGCATCGTGCCGACCAAACAGGTCCTTTCCATCCCTGCCTCGAAGCTGAGCCTTTTGCCCGGCAGGCCCTACAAGGCCGGTGACCTGATCACGGGGGCCCTGGTGGAATCGGCGAACGACGCCGCCTATTCGCTCTCGGTCGCCGTCGCGGGAAGCGAAGAGAGGTTCGCGGAGATGATGAACGAGAAGGCGCGTGAAATAGGCGCGCAGGATAGTCATTTCGAAAACTCCTCGGGCCTCTATGTACCGGGCCACTGCACTTCCGCCTACGACCTTGCCCTGATCTTTCGCTATGCCCTTGAAAACAAGAGATTTCAGGAAATAGTCGGCACGAAATACTTCTTCTTCAACAGGGGCGATGCCGATGTGCGGTACATGAACCACAACCGCCTCCTTTTCTGCTTCTCCCCGTCGATCGGGGGAAAAACGGGATTTACCCATGCTTCCAAACACTGCTACGTGGGCGCCTTCGAGAAGGAAGGGAAGACCTATATCCTGTCGAGTCTCGGAAGCAGGAACCTCTGGGGAGACGCGGTCGGCATCCTGCAGAACATCTATACGAATGTGCCGACCCAGAGGGAGTTATCGCTCGTGAAGGCGAGCAACATCACCCTGGGCGCCTATAGGCCGGCAGGGGAGAGGCGGGTGCGCCTCGCCTCCTATACGGTGAAGAAAGAGGCAAGAAAGAGGCTGGCCGCGAAAAGAGGGAAGCACCCGAGATCACGAAGAGTGTGATGAAGTTCAGGTATCTCACCGCGCTTGTCCTCCTCTTCTTTTTCCCCCTCTCGTTGTGGGCGTTGACCCTCAGCGACGAAACCAAATACGGACAGGAATCGTACCTCGAGCTCGTGGCGTCGGCCCGGCTCTACTCCGATCCCTACGTCTCCATCCAGATGGGCATCATCAAGAGGAGGCTCGAGACGGTTTCCGACCTGCCCTTCCCCATAAAGCTCAGCATCATGGAAAGCGACACCCTCGACGCGTTCGCGACAACAGGCGGCTACGTCTATGTGACGACGGGCATCCTCGAGCAGGCCGACAAGGAGGAAGAGATAGCGGGCGTGCTTGCCCATGAGTTTACTCACGTGGGAAGGCGCCACGTGGCAAAGAGCATCGAAAAGGATAAGTACGTCAACTGGGGCATGCTCGGGGCCATGCTCCTCGGCATGCTCGCCCCCTCCGCCGCCGGAAAGGCCGCGATCATGACGACCGGGATGGGGGCGGGACAGACGATAGCCCTGAAACATTCGAGGGAGTTTGAGGATGAGGCCGACGCGGGCGGTGTGGCCAAGGCCGAGGCTGCGGGCTATAACGGCGCCGGAAGCGCCGAGTTCCTGAAAAAAATCGCGAGCACGGGTCTGGAGAAAATGCTGCCTCAATATCTGCTTACCCATCCTTATTCGGAAGCCAGGGTAATAAGGATACGACAGATGGCATCTCCCGCGAAAACCAGGGTGGATGTATCGCTCTTCCCCTTTGTTGTCGCGAGGCTTCGTATTCTCGGGAAGCCCGTGGGCGCCCAGAACGAGGACATATGGCTGCACCGATACAATAAGGACCCCAAGGACGCGGTCGGCGCCTACGGCGCGGCGCTCGTCTATTCGCTGAAGGGGGACTGGGATCGGGCGCTCGCCATTGCGAAGGCCATTGATTCCCCCCACAGGTCATTGTTCGTGGGAGAGTTCCTGGTCACGGGCCACCGCTTCAGTGAGGCGATCGCGGTCCTGGAGAACGAGACCCATCCTGTCGCGCGATATTACCTCGCCAAGGCCTACGAGGGGCAGGGCGACCTGGCGACCGCCGGGGGAATCCTCGGCGAGTTGGCCCCCTATGGCGACACATTTCCGGACGTCTACCAGAGGATGGGGATGGTCTTCGGACGACAGGGCAATGAGGCCGGGGGGTATGAATATCTGGGCCGCTACTACTTCGAGACCGGCAGGTTCCCCGCCGCCAAGGTCAACCTCGAAAAGGCGATCTCCAAGTATGGGATGAACTCCGGTGAGGCCCAGGAAATCCTGAAGCTCCTCGACAGGATGAAGCCCGAGAAGGAGAAGAAAAAAAAGAGCGGATAGACGTTGACATGGTCCGTGGAACGTGCGGGCCGGAGACGGCCCTTATATCCCCGAAAGTATGAAGGCCACTACCTCGTCCACCTCGGGCGGTCTCTCCCGACGGTCAAGGACAAGGGCGTCTTTGGGGCGCCAGACGAGCGGGTCCGCGTCGCAGAAGAGGGTGAGCGGGCGAAGGCCGCACCGCGAGGCGAAATGGGCCATGCCCGAGTCGTTCGAGAAAAAGACGCCGCCCGCCGAGAAGAAGGCGGCGATATCGGAAAGCCCTTCAAAGGAACATGCGGCCTCGGGGCCGAGATCGAGGTCGGGCGGCCGCATGAGCACCACGTCCATCCCCTGTTCCGCCAGTATCCGGTAAACCTCAAGAAAACGGTCGACCGGCCATTTCCTCTTCCCGTAAGGCCGCTCCGGATAGAGAATGATGCGCCCGCCGGTCCTCGCCTGGGTCTCCTTCCTGATCGGCGCGATTCCGTACGGGCCGAGCTGCCCGATCTGGTAGTCCTCCACGGGGGCAACGGGCAGGTCGGGATACATATCGATGAAGATTAGCTCACCCGTTAGGCGGGAAAGGCGCGCGCGGATCGAACCCCCGCGGTCCTTGCCGATGAAGACGACCCTCCGCCACGATGGCCCGTCCAGGGAATCGGAGAAGAGATAGGCCCACGTTCTTCGGTCAAGGGAATCGACGGAGGTGAAGTAGCCGCCGAAGAGATCGAGGACCCTCTTTGTCCCCACCGCCCGAAAGGGGGTTCCGAAGTGGCCTTTCAGGGAGAGGATCGTCGATTCGGAAAGGCAGACGTCGCCGAGACCCCCGGGATGGATGAAGAGGGATTGATCGTCCTGCCCCGTGTCATTTTTTGACATCCTGCCAAGAGTATAGGCGGCCCATCGGGGGGGCGTCAAGGCGGGCGAAAAGGCGAAGAGGCGGGGGGGCAGCGAAAGCAGCGGACATCCGGCGTGGCGTGGCGTTTTTGACAATGGTTCCTCCCGGCGTTAGAATATTTCCTGATGGAATTCACCCTGAAGAGCGATTATCAGCCGGCGGGCGATCAGCCGGAGGCGATAGAGAAACTCACCGCGAACGTGCGGGATGGCGTGCCCGATCAGGTGCTTCTCGGCGTCACGGGCTCGGGCAAGACCTTTACCGTCGCGAACGTCGTCGAGCGCGTGCAGCGGCCGACCCTGGTCATGTCGCACAACAAGACGCTCGCGGCCCAGCTCTATACGGAGTTCAAGACGCTCTTCCCCCGGAACGCCGTCCACTTCTTCGTGAGCTATTACGACTACTATCAGCCCGAGGCCTACGTGCCGCCGACGGACACGTACATAGAGAAGGACGCGTCCATCAACGAAGAGATCGACAAGCTGCGCCTCTCGGCAACGAATGCCCTCTTTGAAAGGGATGACGTCATCATCGTCGCGAGCGTCTCCTGCATTTACGGCCTGGGCTCGCCGGAGGCGTACTACGGCATGCTCATCTACGTCGAGGAGGGCGTCTCGATAGGCCGCAAGGCCTTGCTCGACAAGCTGATCGAGTGCCAGTACGAGCGGAACGACATCGATTTCTACCGGGGACGGTTCAGGCTGAGGGGAGAGAATATAGACGTCTTTCCCGCCTACGAGGAGGACAGGGCCTTGCGGATCGTCCTCGACGACGACACGGTATCGGGGATCTTCGCCATCGATCCGCTCACGGGGAGGACCGTCGAGAGGCTGACGAGGTGCACCATATACCCGGCGACCCACTATGTGACGCCGAGGGAGAAGCTCGATACGGCGGTCGTCAGCATCGAGGAGGAACTCCATTACCGGCTGAAGGAGCTTAGGGGGGCGGGGAAGCTTCTCGAGGCGCAGCGGCTCGAGGCGAGGACCAGGTACGATGTCGAAATGCTGAGGGAGATCGGCTATTGTCCGGGCATCGAGAACTATTCGAGGCACCTGACGGGGCGGAAGCCCGGAGAGGCGCCCCCGACCCTCATGGACTATATCCCGAAGAACGCCCTCGTGGTCATCGACGAGAGTCACGTGACCGTGCCCCAGATCCAGGGCATGTACCGGGGGGACAGGTCGCGGAAGGAGACCCTGGTCAACTATGGCTTCCGCCTCCCGTCGGCCCTCGATAACCGCCCCCTGACCTTTGAGGAGTTCCAGAAGCGGACGAGCCAGGTGATCTATGTCTCCGCCACGCCCGCGACCTACGAGCTTGCGAGGTCCAGGGGACATGTGGTCGAGCAGATCGTCCGGCCCACGGGGTTGATCGACCCGGCAGTCGAGGTGATGCCTGCCCGCAACCAGGTGGACGCCCTCCTCGAAGAGGTGAAGAAGGTCATAGCGAACAGGGAGAGGACCCTCATCACGACGCTGACGAAGCGGTTCGCCGAGGACCTGACGGACTTTCTGCTCGACGCGGGAATAAGGGCGAAGTATCTCCACTCGGAGGTCGACACGCTCGAAAGGATCGCCATTGTCCGCGATCTGCGACTCGGGAAGTTCGATGTCCTCGTGGGCGTCAACCTCCTCCGGGAGGGGCTCGACCTGCCGGAGGTGGCCCTAGTCGCCATACTGGATGCGGACAAGGAGGGGTTTCTCCGCTCCGACACGTCGCTGATCCAGACGTGCGGCCGGGCCGCGCGGAACGTCAACGGCAGGGTCGTCATGTTCGCCGACAAGGTCACCGATTCGATGAGGCGCACCCTGGACGAGACAACGCGAAGGCGCATGGTCCAGATGGCATACAACGAGGCCCACGGCATAACCCCGGAAGGCATCAAGAAGTCGATCGTCGACATCCTCTCCAGCATCTACGAGAAGGACTACTACACGGTCGACCCGGACGGGCTCGAGGAGCAGGGCATCGATCCGAAGAAGCTCTCGAAGATCGTCAAGAAGCTGAAAAAAGACATAAACGAGGCGGCGAAGAGGTGGGACTTCGAGAGGGCGGCCCAGCTCAGGGACAGGCTCGCGAAGCTCGAACAGATGGAGCTTGCCATATAGGATGATCTCGGACGACTATATCTCCCATCTTCCCGAGAGCCCCGGCGTCTACCTCTTCAAGGACGAGGCGAAGGAGATCCTTTACGTGGGCAAGGCGAGGAGCCTCCGGGACCGGGTGAGGAGCTACTTCAGGAAGGGGAAGAAGGACGGCAAGACCGAGCGGCTCCTGAGACACGTCGACGATGTGTCGATCGTCCTGACGGGGAACGAGAAAGAGGCGTTCCTCCTCGAAAACAACCTCATCAAGGAACACCAGCCGAAGTACAATATCATCCTGAAGGACGACAAGACGTATGTCTCCCTGAGGCTCAGCATAAAGGACAGGTTCCCCGCCCTCACCGTGACGAGGACGATCAAGGACGACGGGGCGCTCTATTTCGGGCCGCATCCCTACGCAAAGGACGCGAGGGAGCTTCTGAAGGTCGTCCAGTCGGTCTATCCCATGAGGCGGTGCAGGGATTCCGTCTTCGACCGGCGGACGAGGCCGTGCATGCTCTCGGAGCTTGAAAAATGCCCCGCTCCCTGCGTGGGCCGTATCGACGAGGCGGCGTACCGGGCGATCGTCTGTGAGGTCGCCGATTTTCTCCAGGGGAAGAACGAGACGCTTCTAAAGAGGTTAGAGGCGCGGATCGAGGAGGCCGCGAAATCGTGGAATTTCGAGGAGGCCCAGGCCGGGAAGGAGAAATACGACGCCGTAAGAAGGCTCGTCGAGAAGCAGCACGTCCACGAGCACATGGGGATAGATAGGGACGCGTGGGGCTTCCTCGCGGAAGAGGGCCGACTGAGGCTGGTCGTCCTTACCTTCAGGAGGGGCGTCCTGATCTCGAAGAGGACCTTCAAGGAATCCTTCGCGCCCGCCCTCGACGAGTCGCTCGCGTCCTTTCTTTTCCAGTACTACAGCACGAGGCCGATTCCCGACGAGATCGTCCTCTCGGAAGAGATCGAGGACAGACCCCTGCTCCAGCAGTATTTGAGGGAAAAGAAGAAGGCCCGGGTACGCATCCACGGGCCGCTCGATGCCGGCTGCGCCGACGTGATCAGGCTCGCCGTCGAGAACCTGCACGAGGTCGAGACAACGGTCCTCGACGAGGCGTTCAAGAAGGTGCTCCACCTGACGAGGCCGCCGAAAAGGATCGAAATATACGATATCTCCCATACCCATGGGCAGAACCCGTCGGGCATCATGGTCGTGTTCGAGGACTTTAAACCGAAAAAAGAGGGATACAGGGTTTTTCACATACGGGAGGCGGCGAGCGAGGATGACGTGGCCATGATGGCCGAGGTGCTGAGGCGGCGCATCGGCGACGAGCGCATGCGGCCCCTGCCCGATCTCGTCATCGTCGACGGGGGCAAGGCCCAGCTCGCCGCAGCGACGACCCTTTTCAGGGGGATGGTCCCCCCCGTCGACGCCATGGGCATCGCGAAGGGCGAGAGGCGAAGGAGAATGGAGGACATCCTGTATTTGCCCCTCAGAAAGAACCCCCTCCTCCTTCCGAAGTCCTCGCCCGTTTTCAAGGAGGTCGTGCGGATGAGGGACGAGGCCCACCGCTTTGCCATCACCTCCCACAAAAAATGGAAAAGACGGGAAGATCTGGTCTCGGAGCTGGAGGGCATCAAGGGCGTGGGGAAGAAGAGGGCGATGGTGCTTCTTAAGACCTTCCCCTCGATAGAGGAAATAAAGAGGGCAGGCGCGGAAAACATCGCCCGGATCAAGGGTTTCAACCGCTCCGTCGCCGAGGAGATAATGAGGGCCATGGAGGAATAACGCGTCCGGCATCCCCGACCGCGGCCCGTAACCGGATGTCCCCGTCGTCTCCGCCCTTAAACTTGCGGATTCCCTGCAGCTTGCTGCAGGGAGAATCTTTTTCCGCTTCGCTCCGCCGGCAATTATTGGGACACCCACTTCGCGCGACCCACTGTGTGGGTACCCGCGGTCGCCCCCTCTGCGGGCAAAGCCACGACCCGCAAGCGGGTGCCCCGAGACTCAACTGCTCAAAGACTCGCTCCGCTCGTTGTCTTGGATACCCTGCTGCAAGCAGCAGGGTCATTTATTCTCTCGTTGTAGTTGTAATTGCCGCTTTAACCTGTATAATCTTTAACGGAATTTTTTTTCCATGGAGAACCCCTTCACCATACATGACCTCCCGAGGGCGGAGCGGCCGCGCGAGCGCTTGAAGGCCCTTGGCGCCGAAGCGCTTTCAGCCCAGGAGCTGCTGACGCTCATCATCGGAAGGGGCATCCCCGGCAGATCGGCCGTAAAGATCGCCCAGGAGCTTTTGACGACGTTCGGGAGCATCCACGAGATCAGCCGGGCGACGATCGAAGAGCTGTCCAGCGTCAAGGGCATCGGCCTTGCGAGGGCCGTCCAGTTCCGGGCGGCCTTCGAGCTGGGCAGGCGCCAGGACTTGGAGCCCGACGTGAGCGAATACAGCATCAAGGACCCGGAGGGCATCGTGAAGGCGATCCGGAAAGGCATCGTGGACAAGGCAAAAGAGCACTTCAAGCTTGTTCTTCTGAACACGAGGAACCGTATTATCGGCATATCGACCATTTCCGTGGGGACGCTCAACACGAGCCTCGTCCATCCCCCGGAGGTCTTCAGGGACGCCCTGATGCACAGTGCCTCGGCGATCATACTCGTCCACAACCACCCTTCCGACGACCCGGAGCCCTCCGAGACCGACCTGGCGATTACCCGGATGCTCGCGGAGGCAGGCCGCCTCATGGGGATCGAGGTGCTCGATCACATCATTATCACGCGGAAACGGTATGCGAGTCTCAAGGATAAGGGTCTCTTGTGATTCGACCGTGAAGGGGGAAGACCGGCGCATGGTGAGGATGAACATTGTCTGCAAGAGGAAAAAGGCGGATGCCCTTGCGGTTGCCCAGGGCATTATCGACAGGTACGGCCCGTCCCTCGCTATTGCCGTTGACGACGACTCGGCAGGGAAGCTCGGCTACGCCAGGGCCTTCGAGCTTGAGCACGTGGCGGACGATGCGGACGTGATCGTCGTGCTCGGCGGTGACGGCACCCTCCTTTCGGTCGCCCGGCAGATAAGGGGGAGGGGCGTTCCCATACTCGGGGTGAACCTGGGCGGCCTCGGCTTCCTCACGGAGATATCCCTCGAAGAGCTGCCGGACATGCTGCCCCGGGTGATGGCGGGCGACTACGAGACGTCGACTAGGGCCATGCTCGATGTCGCGGTGAAAAGGGAAGGGGAGGAGATTTTCGTCCTTTCCCTCCTGAACGACGCGGTGATGGCGAAAGACGCCCTGGCGCGCATAATCGATATCGAGACGTATGTGGACAGCGCCTATCTGACGACCTTCCGCGGCGACGGGCTCATCGTCTCCACCCCCACGGGCTCGACGGGTTATTCCCTGGCGGCCGGCGGCCCCATTCTCTACCCTTCCCTGGACCACGTGGTGCTCACCCCCATCTGTCCGCATATGCTGACGAATCGCCCCCTCATCCTACCGAGCGAGGTGACGGTGCGGGCGAGGCTCATATCACCCGACGAAAGGGTTATCCTGACCCTCGACGGCCAGGTGGGGCTGCCCCTTGAATGCATGGACGAGGTGGTCGTGAAGAAATCCGCCTTCTCCGTGGTCCTCATAAGATCGGCGACGAACGGCTATTTCGAGGTGCTCCGGAACAAGCTGAAGTGGGGTGAGAGGTAGGGCATGCTCGCATTCCTGCGGGTGAGGGGCTTCGCCATTATCGACGAGCTGGACGTGGAGTTCGGCGACGGGCTCAACGTGATCACCGGCGAAACGGGCGCGGGAAAATCGATCATCATCAACGCCCTTTCCTCGCTCATCACCGCTAGGGTCTCCTCCGACGTGGTCCGGGGCGCGGCGGAGCACGCGGAGGTCGTGGGCCATTGTTTCCGCGGAGGCGAGGAGTATATCCTAAGAAGGATCATCGGCAGCCAGGGCAGGTCGCGGGCCTACGTGAACGAAGGCCCCGTGACTGCGAAAAGGCTGGAAGAGCTGGGGGACCTCCTCGTCCACGTGTACGGCCAGAACGAGTCCCAGCAGCTCCTCGGGAAGGAGAACTATGTCGGCCTGGTCGACGGGTTTCTCGGCCTGGCAGGCCGGAGAGAGGCCCTATCGGGCCTGGTGAGGCGCCTTGCCGAGTTGAGCCGGGACCTGGAGGCGGGAAAAAAGGCCGCCGAGGGGCAGGAAAAGGAGATCGAGCTTCTCGCGTTCCAGATCGACGAGATCGAAAGGGTAGCCATCGGGGAAGGCGAAGAGGACCACGTGAGGGAGAGGCTGAAGGTGCTGAAGGACGCCTCGCGGATAAAGAGCAGCATCGGGGCCATCGGCAGGGGGCTCTACGAAGAGGAGCAGTCCGTCTACGCGTCGCTCGCGGCGTTCGCGTCCCTCCTCAGGCCGTTTTCGGGGATCGAATGGATAGAGGCGCTCAAAAAGAGGATGGAAGGCCTCTCTTTCGACGTGGAGGATGTGGCCGCGTCGATCAGGGAAAGGGAGAGGAGCCTCGATTATGAGCCGGACGAGCTGGAAGAGCTGGAAGAGCGGCTCGCGACGGTCCAGAGGCTCAAGGAGAAGTACGGCAGGGCGGAAGGCGGCGTGAAGGGATTCGAGGAAAGGGCGCGCGGGCGTCTCGATGACCTTCTCCATGCCAGGACGGACGCGGCGGGGCTTGAAGAGGAAAGGGCAGCGCTCGCGGCCGGACTCGAGGCGATGGCGGGTGATTTGTCCGCGTCGAGGAGAAAAGGGGCGCGGGAGATCGAGCGCCTCGTGATGACGGAGCTTGCCTCGCTCTCCATGAAGGGTGTGCAATTCGAGGTCCGGATTACGGACAGCGGCTCTATCGGCGAGGACGGCGCGGACGAGGTGGAGTTCCTCCTCTCCGCGAACCCCGGCGAACCCTTGAAGCCCCTTCGCCGGGTCGCCTCCGGCGGCGAGCTTTCGAGGATCATGCTCGCCATCAAGCGGATCACCGGCGGCGATGAGGATAAGACCTATGTCTTCGACGAGATCGACGCCGGCATCGGCGGCAGGGTCGCCGAGGTGGTGGGCAGGAGGCTTAGGGAGCTGTCAGGGAAGCACCAGGTGATCTGCATTACCCATCTCCCCCAGATCGCCGTCTACGGGGACCACCACTTCCTCGTCATGAAGCACCAGGGGGAGGCGGCGACCCGCACGTCGATCAGGGAGCTCTCGGGCCGCGAGCGGACCGAGGAGGTGGCGCGGATGCTCGCGGGCATCACTATTACGGAAAAAACGCTTGAACAGGCGGAGGAGATGCTGAAGCATGCTCAGGAAGGCACGCATTCATGACATTACGCTTATCCACCGGTTGATCAACTCGTGCGCCGAACGGGGCGAGATGCTTCCCCGGTCGCTCGCCGAGCTCTACGACAATATGCGCGACTATGTCGTCTACGAGGACCGGGAAACGGGTAAGGTCGCGGGCGCGTGCGCCCTCCACATATGCTGGGAGGACCTGGCCGAGATAAGGTCCCTCTGCGTCGTCGAGGCGGGCCGGCACCGCGGCGTGGGGGGCGAACTCGTGAGGGCGTGTATGGAAGAGGCGAAGGAATTCGCCCTGAGGAGGCTCTTCGTTTTGACCTATCGCCATTCATTCTTCAGGCGGCTCGGGTTCGAAGAAGTGGAGAAGCGGGAGCTTCCCCAGAAGATCTGGACGGACTGTGTGAAGTGCCCGAAATTCCCCCTGTGCGATGAAGTGGCGATGATCGCGCGCCTGCCGTAAAATTCCGGTCATACAGGAGAAGGAGGTTCACATGGAGACTCGGTTCTGGACACGCCGCATGCAAGGCGCCTTCGAGGGCTGGGAGCTTTGTTTCGTCAAGGAGCGGGCGAAGAGGTATGAGGCCGCCGAAGGCAAGCTCCTCACGATGGACCTGAAGGAGGAAGAGGGCATCGCCCTCCGGTGCATCAAGGACGGGCGGATGTGTTTCTCCTTCACCTTCGAAAAAGGGGAGAAGGCAGCCTCGGACCTTGTGGGGAATGTCATCGCCCTGACCCCCTTTTTGGAGGAGGACCGCGACTCCGTGCTTCCCTCCGCATACGGGCAATATCCGGACCTCGACATCTTCGATGAGCCGGGGCTCGCGATTGCCGATGACGTGAAGATCGCGTCGCTTCTGGAGATGGAGTCGATCATCCGGACATACGACAAACGGATTACGACGACGAGAAATTGTGAGCTTCATGAATCGGAGCTTTCCGTGGACATCATCAATTCTAACGGGATCGAGGCGGGCGCGAAGAAGACAATCTACGCCCTCTCCGCCATGGCGGTCGCAAAGAACGGGAATGATGAGGTTTCCTGGTACGACTGGTCCTGGGCGTCCCGGTACGGAGAGCTGGACGGACCGAAACTCGGGCGGCGGGTAGCGGAAAAGACGCTCTCCTTTCTCTCGGGCGAGGTCCTCGCGACCGGCGTCTATCGCGGCCTTTTGACCCCCGCGGCCGCGTGCCAGGCGCTTGAGATACTATCCCCCTCCTTTCTCGGGGAGAATCTCTATAAAAATATGACGCGCCTGAGGGACAAGGTGGGCACGAAGTGTTTTTCCGACCTTCTCACCATCGTCGATTCGGGTACGAGGGGGATGGGCGCGTTTCCCTTCGACGGGGAAGGCGTGCCGTCCCAGGAGAGCGTGCTGGTGAAGGATGGCGTCTTCCAGGGCTTCCTCTATGATACGTATTACGGAAAGCGGATGAACAGGGCGTCCACCGGGAATGCCGGCAGGTCGGGCGTCAAGGAACCGCCGAGATGCGCCTCGAAGGGTTTTTTCATCGAGGCCGGACCGGCCGGCGGCGAAGAGCCGTCGGGAGACTGGATCGTGGTCGAGGAATTGATGGGCACCCACACGGCAAACAGCGTCACCGGAGATTTCTCCGTCGGCGCCATAGGCCACTACCACTCGGGAGGCGTCCGCACCCCCTTCAAGGGCGTCATGCTCTCGGGCAATCTCTTCGAGCTTTTCGGCCAGGTGTCGGCCGTGGGGCGGGACCTCACGTTCTACGGCTCCTACGGCTCCCCGACGCTCCTCATAGAGGGCCTGAAGGTAAGCGGGAGGTAGAGAAGAAGGGCCGGCCGGGTGAGCGGCGGCTCCGCTGCCGGAGGGGGCGCTGAGCCCCAGTGGAGATAAGGGCTCGTCAGAAAATAAATGGGCCATCTGGCTCGTCTTTTTGTCCGCCCGCTTCGTTGCGAAAAGGTCATGTACATCCAGTACATTTGGCCTTTCCGCGCCTCGCGGATCGGCCAAAAATCCTTCGCCATCTGACTCATTTATTTCCTTCCGAGCCCTAAGCTCCGTTCTTTCGCGGAGGGTAAATGAAGATCGCTTACTACATCAGGCACACAGGTCTTTCGGGAGGGGTAAAGGTGATGCTCCAGCACGTCTCCCTCCTTAAGGCCGCGGGCTACGACGCCCTGCTCGTCACAAAAATTATCGACCATCAATGGACCATGGAAAAGGCGCCCGAGATCACACGGATCGGAGGGATGGCGGAGATGCCGGCCTGCGACATATATGTGGGCACGAATGCGAGCGATGTGTACGAGCTGCATACGGGATTGAAGGGCATTGTCGTGCATCTCTGCCAGGGGTACGAGCCGACCGACTACGAGGCGCGCCTCAGGGGGGAAGCGGTCACCGATCGATACAGGAGAAGGGGGTGGTGCGGGAGGTTCAGGACGTGGAGGGACAAGGCCAAATTCAGACGGAGGATAAGGGGGTTCGAGCGCGTCTATGCGCTGCCTACGGTCAAAGCGGCCGTCTCGAAACACCTCGCGGCCCTGGTAGCCGGCCGCTACGGACAGCCCTGCGCGTTGATTAGGAACGGAATCGACGTGGCCGTGTTCCATCCCGACACGACCAGGGTCTGGGGCGGCGCGAAGATAAGGCTCCTCTCGGTCGGCTCCGCCCACGTGGGCTTCAAGGGCATCCCCGACACGCTCGAGGCGGTGCGGATGCTGAAAGGCAGGGGCGTCCCCGTGGAGCTTGTGAGGGTCTCGCCGACAGACCCCGGCGAGGAAGAGGGCCGGGTGGTCGACGTGTTCCTGAAGGGGCTCGCGGAAGGACAAATGGCGGAGCTTTACCGCGGATCGGACATCTTCATCTCCTCTTCCCTGGAGGGTGAAGGGTTCGGCCTCCCCGCTGTCGAGGCTTTTGCCTCGGGTGTCCCGGCGATCCTCACCGACATATCGAGCTACAGGAACATGGGCGATGCCCGTGATTTCGCCTGTTTCGTGCCTCAGCACTCACCCGGCCTGATCGCGGAGGGCGTCATGAGATTCATCGCGGACAGCGCCTTCCGGGAAAGGTGTGTCCGCGAGGGGCTGAAGGTTGCCGCGAACTTCACGCTCGAAGGAACGAGGACGGACCTCGTCTCATTCTTCGACACCCTCTCGAAAGGCCGGAAGGGGCATTCGTAGTAAGCCGCCCTCAAAAGGGGGTATCCCCGCTGTCACCTGCTCAAAGGGGCGATACCGAAGAGGACGCAAACGTCTCGATGGCCCGCATATATGCCGCGAGGCCGTATACCATCAGGTCATTGTGGCCCGCTCGGGGTATGAGGAGGAGAGTCTTTCGGGAGGCGCCCGAGAGGGCGTAAAGGGCCCGTCCCTCGTCAACGGGGATGATCTCGTCCTCTTCTCCGTGAATGATCAGGGTGGGAATCGTGATCTCTTTGATCTTCAGATCATTTCCGAAGCCGACGACATCGGGGATATCCCTGAAGAGGTGCGACACCCCCAATCTCCTTAACTGGTTCCGGGTATGGGCAAACCCGCTCTCCACGATCAACCCGCGGAGCACCCGTTGATAGTGGAGAGCAACCTCGATGGCCGGGGCGCTTCCAAGGGACCGGCCCATGACGAAGAGATTGCCCGTATAGCCGCGGTCCTCCAAAAACGCGACGAAGCCGTGAAAGGTGGGGTGGGCATCGCGAATAAGGCTCGCGCACGTGGGGTTGCCCGTGCTCGCGCCGTAGCCGCGATAGTCCGCCACAAAGAGGTTGATCCCCCGTTCCTGGTACAGGTGGGCGGTGTAGTCGTAGTCGGGGGCTATCTCCCCGTTTCCGTGGAAGTAGAGGATCGTGGGCGCCTTCGCCCCCGCCGGGTAGAATCGGCAGCCCAGGGAAACCCCGGATGCCACCTCGATCGTATGGTTCGCGCCATAGGGGGACGTCAGTTCGTCCGGCGATGCCCGGCGCGGGAAAAAGAGTCTTTCGAGGATCTCGGGGCGGTCCATGAGGTCGGGACCGTTCGTGGAATTATTCATCCTGTGACGCACCATGTCCGGGGGGTTTATGGTGGCCCGAGCGGGAGTCGAACCCGCACGTCCTTTCAGACGTCAGATTTTAAGTCTGATGTGTCTGCCATTCCACCATCGGGCCTATCCGCATATGCGGCGCAATACGCCGGTCTGTCGTTACTTAATAATAGAATCGCCATTCCTGTCAATATCTAATACCGAGTCGATGAGGGGACGGCCGCAGGGTACCCACGTAGCGGGTCGCGCCTCTCGGATGGCCGGTAATCGCGGGGCGGGGGTTTGAATTGCCTTCGGGGCAACTTGTGCCCTGTCCCTACCGGACTTCAGGCCATGTGGCCTGCCTCGCCGATCTCGGTCTCGATCGCCTCCAGGAGTAGCTTTGTCGAGAGGGGCTTACTGAGAACCCTCTTGACATTGGGCGCCTCCTGGACGGCATTCAGGGAGGGGAAGTAGGCGCTGATGAGGATCACCGGGATATAGGGGTTGATCTTCAGCATCTCCTTGGCGAGGTCGTATCCCGAGATGCCGGGCATCCTGATGTCGGCGAGGACAATATCTATTTTTGTCGTGTTCATCTGAAAAAAAACGAGCGCCTCTCGCGGGTCGGTGAAGGCGGCGGAGCGATAACCGTGCCGTCCCACGACCTCCTCCAGGTAGTCCTTGACGAGTCCCTCGTCATCTACTACGAGCACGAATCTGTCGCCCATATGGTGTGACCCCCCTGGGAACGACGTGGGCTTTGCGATCTCGCGCACGGGGCCGGATCATCCCGCGTCAACACCGTTATGGCCTCTTTTCGCCTTTACAAGAGAAATATAAGACCTGCTCCGGAAAACGCAAATAGGTGTCGAGATCGGACGGATGGCCGGAAAATAGGGGCGAAGGGCCGACATTTTCGTCTCCTGGGCCGGTTATCGCTCGACATTTCTTGCCCCTTTCTTTTAGCCGGCCCCTCTTTGCCGCGAGCAATCCCGCGCGGTTTCCGGCCGCGCCGGCCCCTGGCATGGCGGTTGCTTCAATGATAAATCCGGCGGAGGCGGACCGGAAAAGAGGGAGGCCTTTGTCCGGGGTTACCCTTATCCGGCTGAATCGAGACCAAGGGGGGAAGGCATGGACGACTATACCGGCGAAGACCATATAGAGGAACTGGAGAAGGCCAGACGATCGGCCCACCGTCTGGAGCGGTTGCTTTACGGGAGCGAGGCGGCATTGCAGCGCTCCCTGGGGGTAAAGGCGCTTGAGAGGGTCGCATGCGAGATAGCGGTCTGCTTCAAGGATGTCCTGGGCGCCGTCGCCGGTTACGGCAGGGTCCTCCAGATGGAGATGGACCGGAAAGACCCGCTCAGAAAGTACGCGGGCCTCATCCTCGCCCACGCGGAGACAGGCAGGAGCCTCACGAACAGTCTCATGTCAGTGGGCGAGAGGGGAAGGGTCACCCTGACATCGCTAAATATCAACCACCTGATCCTGGAGATGTCGCGCTTCCTTTCCGGCATCGTGAAAAGGGGCATCCGCCTTCAGACCCTGCTTTCGGACGGGGAGCTGAGGGTCATGGCGGACCCCATGCAGATGGGCCGGGTTTTCGCGACCGTCGTAAAGCACCTCTCCGGGGTCATGACGAGCGGAGGCACCATGACGATCCTGACGAAGGTCGTGCCGGTGGAGAACCGCGTTGCGGGGGCGGCGGAAAACAGTAGATGCGGCCTCCTGTCGGTCCGTTCCGACGACGTCTCCCGATCGAGGGCCGAAAGGCGCGAGCCGGGCAGGCATCGTGGCAGAAAGGGGATCCTCCTTGCCCGTTCGGCGGTCCGCCGGATCATCGAGGAGCACCGCGGCGCGTTGCGTGTGGGCGGCAGGCGGGGCGAGACGCTCGAATTCAACATCTACCTGCCTGTCCTGCGTTAGCGGACGGAGGGCCTCCTTTGGCCCGCCCGGTCCGTTGCTTCAGCGCCCGCCCTGCGACGGCGTCGCCATGACCTTGAAGGGCGAAGAAAAAAGCCCGTTCACCAGCTCCCGCGAAAGGGAGCCGAAGATCCATTTCGAGAAGGAGAAGGGTTTTTCCGTATAGACGAGCGTCGGCTTCCCCTTGATGCCAAGGGCTGTCTTCAGGGCGTCCACCGTGTCGTAGAAATTCCCCAGGCCATCTATAAGGCCGAGGTCCTTTGCCTGGCTCCCCGTGTAGATCCTGCCCTGGGCGAGGCCTCTCACCCTCTCCATATCCATCTTTCTTCCCGCTGCGATATCCTTCATGAACTGTTCATAGATGCTCTGGATTATCCCGTCCATGTAACGCCTTTCCGGGGGCGTCATATTCCTGAACGGCGAGCCCACGTCCTTGAATTCGCCCGCCTTGATCGTGTTGCTTTTCAGTCCGATCTTCTTGAGCACGTCCTCCACTACCATGAGCTGCATGATCACGCCGATGCTCCCGGTGATGGTCGAGGGGTTCGCATAGAGCTTGTCCGCGGCCGCCGCGATGTAGTAGCCCCCCGACGCGCAGGTCGTGCCCATGGAGACGTAGACCTTCTTCTTGCCCCTCAGCTTCACCACTTCCCTGTAGATCTCCTGCGTGGGGCCGACGCCCCCTCCCGGCGAGTTTATCCTCAGGATGATCCCCTTGATCGAGGGGTCTTCCTTGAAGCGCACGATGTCCTCCATGGTCTCCTTGGACGAGGATATGACCCCTTCTATCTCGATAACGCCGATCTGGTCGGCCGGTCTTTTGCCGAGGCCGGCAATGAGGAAAACGAAAAAGATGAGGACGATCAGGGACAGGATGACCAGGATTGCCTTCTTTTTTCGACTCCAGGGCATGGTTTCACCTTCTTGTGAGTATTATAGGGCCAAATGGCCGTCTTTGCGATACGTGCGCGATCTTGAGCCTCGTGATCTCAAGGATCGCGAGGACGGTCGCCACCCTGTCGCGGAGTTCCCGCTCCGCATCCATGGCGAAGGCGTAGCTTCCGTCCTGTTCGAGGCGCAGGGTGATCTCTTCGAGCTTTTCTTCGAGGGTAGGCCGTATCTCCGCGACGGTGATGAAGCGTTCCTGTCTTCCCTTCACGAGGTTTAGAAACAGGATGGAGAGGGCGAGCATGTCCTCCCCTTCCTCTTCTTTTGTGACGGCGCTTCTCGCAAAGGTATCCCTGCCGAGCAAGGGGAAGCGGTCGAGGCTTTTCGCCATGGCCCTGATCTTCTCGTATTCCATGATCCTCTCGACAAGCTCCTCCCGAGGGTCTTCGCCCTCCGCCGGAAGGAGCATCCTTGATTTGATGAAGATCAGCAATGATGCCATCTCGATGAAGTCCTCGGCGATACGGAGGTTCATCTCCCCGACCAGATGGACATATTCGAGGAATTGCTCCGTGATCCAGCCGATGGGAATGTCGAAGATATCGATCTTGTTCCGTTTGATGAGGCCGACGAGAACCGCGAGGGGTCCATCGAAGCATTCGAGCTGAAGTTCGAGGGTAGGGGCGCTGAAGGTGATCAGGTGTTCCCTCCCTGGGCGACGATGTGGCGCTCGGCCGTGTACCTTTTCACAAAGGCAAGCTCCTCCTCCCTGGTCGCGAGGTTCTGGTCGATCTTCGCCTCCTTCAGGGCGTCGAGGATCTCCCTGTAGACAGGCCCCTCCTTGATGCCCATCGCCTTGAGGTCCTCCCCCGTCGCCACGGGGTTGAGGCTGTCCGCGTGGGTAATATAGGTGGAGAGCGCCTTTTTTACATCCTCCGAATGGGTCTTCGCCATGACGAAGAGGCGGCCTTCCTGCGACAGGGCCTCGAACTGTCTGTAAACCTCGCTCTTTTTCATGAGGCGGATGGACGCCGAAAGCCTCGACAGGGCCTCGCGGACCCTGGCGACCTCCTGGGGGAGCTTCCGCCGCATCGATTCCGCTGCGACGAGCTTCCTCGAAAAGGCGCCCGCATCGGAAAGGGACATATGGTCCACCAGGCCCATGAGGTAGTAGAAGACGCGGTTATATCTCCCCTTGTAAAGGAGGTTGTACCACTTGAGGACCGTGTCCATCTCCCTGAAGAGCCTCTCCTTCTCGTAGTCGAACAAGAGGGAGGGGAAGACGAACTTCACAAGGTCAAGCTCCTGGAGCCGCCTCAGTATGGATGCGGGCTCGGCCTCGATGAGGATGAGGGCAAGTTCCCTCCATATCCTCGGGCCCTTGATTTTCGTAAGAAAGCCCATTCTCACGGCGTTCTTTATGAGGTTGAGGGTGAACTTGCCGATCTGGAAGCCGAAGCGCTGCTCGAACCTGACCGCCCTGAAGACCCTGGTCGGGTCCTCCACGAAGCTGAGGCTGTGGAGCACCCTGATGCTCCTCTCCTTTATGTCCCTCTGGGCGCCGAAGAAATCGATAAGCTCGCCGAAGGTGTTCCTGTTGAGCGATATGGCGAGGGTGTTGATGGTAAAATCCCGCCGGTAGAGGTCGAGCTTGAGGGAACTGTGCTCGACGATGGGCAGCGCGGCCGGGGCCTTGTAGTACTCAAGCCTTGCCGTTGCCACGTCCACCTTGAACCCGTCGCGATAGAGGACCTTTGCCGTTCCGAACTCCTTGTGCGTGCGGACCCTGACGCCGAAGCGTCTCCCCACCTCTTCGGCAAACCCGATGCCGTCCCCCTCGATCACGATATCTATATCGAAATTTTCGTTCCGCAGCACGAGGTCGCGAGGGAGGCCGCCCACGAGGTAGGCGTGGAAGGCCATCTCGTCGGCGAGGGCGCCGATGGCGATGAGGCGGTTGAGGACAGGGGCGCTGATCCGCTCCTCCATGAGTCTCTTCACGTTCTTTCTTTTTTCGTAGACCTCGTGATAGTCGAGCTTGCCGAGGACGCTCTTTCTGATCTCGTCTTCCAGTATGCGCAAAAGGTCCGTCCTCGTGATCGCGCCGATTAACTTGCCCTCCCCGGTGACCGGGAGAAACCGCTGGTTGCCCCCTATGATGATCTCCTTGAGCCGCTCTATCGAATCGGAGGGCCGGGCGGCGGAGAAATCGGTGATCATATACTCCCTTACCGGGATCCCTTCGAGGCCGTGGAAGACGGCCTTCTCGGCGATCTGCCTGGTGATGATCCCCGTGACCTGATCGCCGGAGGTGACCGGCAGGGAGTTGATGTTGTACTTCGTCAGGATATCGCGGGCATCCCTGATGGGCGCGTCCTGGTCGATGGAGATGACGGGGAAGAACATGATGTCCCTCGCCGTCCAGAGGGGCTTGACGAGATGGGCCAAATGCTCAAGAAGCCTAGATTTCGCCTCTATGAGGGTGATATCCTTCAGGGTGGCCGATGCGGCCTCCTTGTGGCCGCCCCCTCCCATGGGCACGAGTATCCGCCCCACGTCCACCTCGGGGACGCGGCTCCTGCCGATGATGTAGATCCTGTCGTCCATGCGGAACAGGGCGAACAGGGCGTTCAGGTTCTCCATGTCGCGGAATTTCTGGACGAGCATGGCGAGGTCTCCCATATAATTCTCGGTGCTGGTCTCCGTGACGACCACGTCTATGCCGTTCACGTTGTGGACCGCTGCCGCCTCGATGAGGTCGTGGAGCACATAGACCTGCTCGGGCGACATCTCCTTTACGAGGATATTGGAGACGAGGTCCACGTGCGCCCCCTTCGAGAGGAGGAAGGATGCCGCGTCGAAATCGAGGCGGGTCGTCGAGGGGTATTGGAAGCTCCCTGTCTCCTCGTAGATGCCGAGCATCATGATCGTCGCCTCCTCGGGCGATATGTCCAAGTCCTTTTGCCTGACAAGGTCGACGAGGAGAGTCACGCAGGCGCCGCTTTTGACGATGACATTGACCTCGCCTGTCACGTCGTCCTTCGACGGCGGGTGGTGGTCGTACACATGGACCCGCACATGTTTTTCGTCGATGAGCCTGGCAAGCTCCCCGATCCTGCCCTTCTGCCTCGTATCCACGAGGATGAGCGTATCGACCTCGTCGTAGTCGATGTCCTTGAGCTTCGCGATATTGAGGAAATAGAGGGTCGAGCGGATGAGGAAGTCCCGAACCGTCTTTTCCTGGGAGCCGGGAAACACGAGGACCGCGTCGGGATACAGTTTCTTGGCCGCCACCATCGAGGAAAGGGCATCGAAGTCCGCGTTGAAATGGGTGGTGATGACCCTCATTTCTGCAAAGATTAAAGCAATGCCATGGCGATGTCAATCAACGCGGGGCATAAGGCGCGGGGGGAATTGACTCGGTCGCGGTCCAGGCGGTATAATTGATTCCCATTATGGAAAAGGAAATAGAGCGGTTTCTTGCGGAGGATAAAGGAGAGGGGGACGTGACGACCGATTCGATCGTCCCTCGCGACCATTGGTCGGAAGGCACGATCATCGCGAAGGAAGAGGCCGTGATCGCGGGCCACGCCTTCGTGAGGAAGGTCTTCGAGGCCCTCGATCGGGACGTCGCCTACGTGGAGTTGGTGCGCGACGGCCGGACAGCGAAAAAAGGCGAGGCCGTCTCCACGGTGAAGGCGCGGACCCGCGCCATTCTTACGGGCGAAAGGGTCGCCCTCAATATCTTCCAGCGCCTTTCCGGCATCGCGACCGCGACGAGGGGATTTGTCCAGGCGGTCGCGGGGACGGGCGTCAAGATCCTCGATACGAGGAAGACGTCGCCGGGACTCCGGGCCATGGAGAAGTACGCGGTCCTCATGGGCGGAGGAGAGAACCACAGGTTCGACCTCGGCGAGATGGCCCTCATAAAGGAGAACCACATCGCCATTGCGGGGTCGATACGGGAGGCGGTGGAAAGGGTGAGAAGGCAAAGCAGGGTCGCCGTGGAAGTGGAAGTACGGAACATGGACGAGTTGAGGCAGGCAGTGGAAGCCGGGGTCGAAAGGATCATGCTCGACAACTGGCGGGACGGGGAGATCCGCGGGGCGGTCTCTTTCGTGGGCGGGCGGATACCCTTGGAGGTGTCGGGCAACATGACCGTCGGGAGGGCGAGGGAGATCGCGCGGACAGGCATCGATCTCATCTCTGTCGGCGCGATCACGCACTCCTTCAAATCGGCCGATCTGAGCCTCCTGATACTCCAGGGGGAACGATGAACAACGAAACCGGTCTCCTCCTGGAAAGAAAAGACGTTCTCCTGCGGATCGCGAAGGCCAAGGAGAGGCTCGGTCATGACCTGCTCCTCCTCGCGCACTTTTACCAGAACGACGATATCGTTCGATTGGCCGATTTCGTGGGGGACTCCCTCGCGCTCGCCGAGAAGGCGTCACGCCATCAGGAGGCGCGTTATATCGTCTTCTGCTCCGTCTCCTTCATGGCCGAAACGGCCCGGATCCTGTGCAGGCCCGATCAGGAGGTCCTTCATCCCGAGCCGGCCTCGAAATGCCCCCTGGCGGATATGGCCTCCCTCGAAGGGGTGGAGGCGGCGTGGAGGGCGCTTTCCACCTTGGGCAAGGAGATCATTCCCGTCGTCTATGTCAACTCGAACGCGGACCTCAAGGCCTTCTGCGGGAGGCACAACGGCACGGTCTGCACCTCGGCCAACGTGAAGCGGATTTTCAGCCACGTTCTGACGCGGGGGGCGTCCGTGTTTTTCTTTCCCGATGAGAACATGGGGCGCAACATTGCCGGCGACCTCGGCCTCCAGGGGGCCGACGTCTATCGGTGGGACCCCGAGAAGGGCCTCGCGAAGGAAGCGGCGCGCGAGGCAAAGGTGTTCCTGTGGGAAGGGTTTTGCATCGTCCACCGGTTGATGAAGGGTCGGGACGTCGTGAGCCTGAGAAATAAACATGACGGCATCAAGGTCATCGTCCATCCCGAGTGCACACCCGAGGTATACGGCCTGGCAGACCTTGCGGGCTCGACGAACGTGATAAAGAAGACCGTAGATGCCTCGGAGGCCGGCTCGAAGTGGGCCATAGGGACGGAATGGAATTTTGTCGATCGCATCCGGAGGGAGAACCCCGATAAAATGGTTATCCCCCTCAGGGAGGAGTGGTGCAAGGAGATGGCGAAGGTGACTCCGGAACGGCTCCTCCGGGTCCTCGAAGGGCTCCTCCGGGGTGAGCTAGTCAACCGGGTGACGGTCGACGAGGCCGTCTCAAAGGAGGCGCGGACCGCCCTGGGACGGATGCTGGAGATCGGATAGAGTGGGCGCGGATACGATACATCACTGCGACGTACTGATCGTAGGGTCGGGTATCGCGGGCCTGTGCGCCGCCATCGCGGCCCACGACGCGGGCCTCGACGTCATCGTCACGAGCAAGGAGGACGATCTCAGGGAATCGAATACCTATCACGCCCAGGGAGGCATCGTGTGCCAGGGCGCGGATGATTCCCCCGATCTCCTGATAGCGGACATCATGGAGGCGGGCGACGGGATTTCCAACCCCGAGGCCGCGAAGCTCCTCGCGCTTGAGGGGCCCCGGGCGGTGGAGGAGTTCCTCGTCAAGAAGATCGGGGTTCCCTTTACGAGGGACGACGACGGCGCGTTCGAGTATGCCCAGGAGGGGAGCCACTCCAGGAGGAGGATCCTCCATTCGATGGATACGACCGGCAAGGCCATTGAAGAATCCCTGTGCAGCCGGGTCCTCGAATGCAAGAACGTCCGGATATTCACGGGATACACCGCCATCGATCTTCTCACCCTGCCCCACCATTCACGGAACCCCCTGGCCCTCTATCAGCAGCCGCGATGCATCGGGGCCTACGTGCTCAATAACAGGAGCGAAAAGGTCGAACGCATATTTTCCTCGTGCACGATCCTCGCCACCGGGGGTCTGGGCGCCACGTTCCTCCACACGACGAACCCGCCCTGCGCGACGGGCGACGGCGTCGCCATGGCATCCAGGGCCGGGGCGAGGCTCATCAACATGGAGTACATCCAGTTTCACCCGACGACGCTCTTTCACAAGGACGCGGACCGGTTCCTCATATCGGAGGCGGTAAGGGGGGAAGGGGCCCGACTGACGACGAGGGACGGCTTCTTCTTCATGGACAAGTATTCGCCCCTCGCCGATCTGGCGCCCCGCGACGAGGTGTCGCGGGCCATATACGAGGAGATGATCAAGAGGGGTGACTCGTATGTCTACCTGGATATCGCCTCCTTCGCGAAGGTCGACATAAAGAAGCGCTTTCCCGCCATCCACGAAAAATGCCTTTCCCTGGGCATCGATATGTCGAAGGACCGCATCCCCGTCGTGCCCGCGGCCCATTATAGCTGCGGGGGCGTCCACGTCGACCTCTGGGGGAGGACGTCCCTCAGGAATCTCTACGCGGCGGGCGAGGTCTCCGCAACCGGTCTTCACGGCGCGAACAGGCTCGCATCGACGTCGCTCCTCGAGGGGCTTCTCTGGGCCCTGAGATCGGTGGAACATATAGCCCAGCACCTGGACAGGGAAAGGCCCTACAAGGAATCGGATATCCCCGCGTGGATCTATCCCGATCAGGAGGAGGAGGCGGACCCGGCCCTCATCCAGCAGGACTGGCTCAGCATCAAATCCACCATGTGGAATTACGTGGGGATCATCAGGACGGAGAAACGGCTGGAAAGGGCTACGGCCGACCTGCGCTATCTGTCCAACAGGATCGACGATTTCTACAGAAAATCCCACCTCAATCCCATGATTCTCGCCCTGAGGAACGGCGTCCAGACGTCGTTTTTCGTCGCCTGGGCCGCCTTTAGGAACAGAAAGAGCAGGGGGACCCACTACATCGCGTAAATAAGAATTTTAGACGGATTCCAGTAAGGCCGCTTTTATGTCTGCTTCAGCTCGGAGGTGCAGTTGGGGCACCGAACGGCCTTCACCGGGATGCGCGTGTAGCAGTATGTACACTCCTTGGTGTCAGGCGCCTCGGGGACCGCTTTTTCCCGCCTCAGGCGGTTGAGCGTGCGGACCAACGTGAAAACGACGAAGGCGATGATAAGAAAGCTGATTAGCGTCATGATGAATATGCCGTAGTTGACCGTCACCGCGCCGGCCTTGGCCGCCTCCGGTACGGAAGGATAGGGGCCGGGCGTCGAGCCCTCCTTCAGCACGAGAAAGAGGTTGGAGAAGTCGACCCTGCCGAGGGCCAACCCGATCGGCGGCATGACGATATCCTTCACAAGGGAGGTGACGATTGCGCCGAAGGCGGCGCCGATGACCACGGCCACGGCGAGGTCGATCATATTGCCCCGGGCGATGAATTCCTTGAACTCTTTCACGAAGGCCATGATGATCCTTTCTCCCTCCGAACATTCGCTCTTTGCGCCTTTTTGAGGCAAAGCCGAATGGCGGCGCTTCCACGGACGATTGCACCATGTCGGTTCTTGATAAGTATCAGACGCCTGCGGCCATGTGTCAATGGGGTGGGCCGTCGAGACGGGCCGATCATCTAGAAGAGGCTTGTCTGTTTCCCCCGCGGCCGCCCCTTGCCCTTGCCATGAGCCACCTCCGTGCGCATCGCTCCGGGCGGGATCTCCGAAAGGAACCGGGATGGGGGTAGGGCCTGCCTTTTGCCGTAGAGGAAGCGGCTTGCCGCGTGGAGGAGAAAAAGCTCGTCTTTCGCCCTCGTCATGCCGACATAGAAGAGCCTCCGCTCCTCCTCGATATCCGCCTCGTCGCCGTGGAGCGTGAAGGGGAGGAGGCCGTCCTCGACGCCCGCGATAAAGGCCACCGCGAACTCCAGGCCCTTGGCCGCGTGCAGGGTCATGAGGGCGACGGCATCGGCCCTCGGGTCGAAGGCGTCGCCCTCACCGAGGAGGGATAGCTCGTCGATCGCGGCAAGGACCGCTTCTTCGAGCGGCATGTCCCGGTAGGTGGAGACGAGACTGCGGAGCAGGGACCCGTCACACGGGCGAAGGCTCACCTGGCCGGCCGCCATGTCGAGAAGCGCCTCGAACGAGGCGTGCGCCGCAAGTCCGGGACCGAGCGCCTTCCGGAGGGCCTCCGCGACATCCCTTACGCCCGCCGATTGTTTCTCTCCCACAACCTGGCACGGTATCCCCCATTCGGTGAGGGCGTCCCGCACCCCCCTGATCTGGGCGTTCGTCCTGAAAAAAACGGCGAAATCCGAAAAAGAGCTGGCGGTTGGGGAATAATCGGCCGATGTCTTTGCGCCCATCAGGCGGAAGTGGCTCGTCCCTCCCATGCGGGCCTCGATCTCACGGGCGATCACCTCGGCCTCCATTCTCTCGTCGGGGCAGGTGACGGCGGCGACCGGCCTTCCCGGTCCCTTCCGGTGTATGACCTTCTTCTCGATCCTGCGGCTGTTGTGTCTGATGAGGCCGTTCGCCGCGGCCGTGATCATCCCCGTCGAACGGTAGTTCTCCTCGAGGATTACCCTTTGTGCGTCCGGAAAATCCGCGTCAAAGGAGAGAAAGCTCTCGATGTCCGCTCCGCGGAACGCGTAGATCGCCTGGTCGGAATCGCCGACGGCGCAGACAGCGGACGAGGCTGCCCGGCTGAGCGCCCTGAGGAGCCTGCGCTGGGCGGGGTTGACATCCTGGTACTCGTCCACGATGATGTGGGCGAACCCGCACCGGCGAGGCGGCAGGCCCGCGGCCTCGATCATTTCACAGGGGATGCGGATGAGGTCATCGAAGTCGTACATGCCGCGCTCCAGCAACATGGCGCAATATGCGTCGTAGAGGCGTCCCGCCCGGTCGTCGGGCTCTTCCACCCCGCTTTTGAACCTCGATATCCTTTCGGCCGCATCCCGCGCCTCCCTCGCGGTCCCCACGATACTTTTGAGCATGGCCACCTGGTCGTCCCGGGGGCAGATGCGGAATTCCCCATGATGGCCCTGCCTGATGATGGTCAGGCCAAGGAGATGGAACGTCCCGGCGAAAATGCCTGCCGCCCGGTCGCCCAACATGGCGTGTATCCTCTCCCGCATCTCCCTGGCCGCCCGGTTCGTGAAGGTGATCGCCCCGATCTCGTCGGGCGGCGTGCCTTCCTCCACCAATCGGGCGATCCTCCGCACGATGGTCGTGGTCTTGCCCGTCCCCGGTCCGGCGACGATGAGGAGGTGACGGGCCCCTGTTGTCACCGCCCGTCTCTGCGATTCGTTCAGTCCTTCAACTATGTCCATGGCTGTAAGGGTTCTACCAGAACCGTTGTCGGGGTGTCAATACCGGAGAGTGGAAAGTCGGACCGAACCGCGAATCGACCCGGGGGCCGCGAGAAAATTTTCTTGCCTTTCCCTTCGCTTTAGCCTTAACTTTTCTTCGGGGACATTTTTCCGGCGGTCCGACGTATCGGATCGCTTTGAGTCAATCAAGGGGTGATGCGTGGAAGACGATTGGGGTCGCGATCCCTCGGTCCAGAGCCTGCGGCGCATCTTCAAGGCGGTCGAGGCCAAACAGGGCCGGCTCCTCGAAGGCCTCGACATTCGCCGTTTCGACAAAAGGCTCGGGCAGTGGCGAAAAATGACGCTCCATCTCTTCGAGGAGAGGTGGACGGATGCCGCCCGCTCAGGGGTGCGCCTTGAGGAAAATGACGTGGCCGATCTCTACCTGCACTGCCTGGCCAAAACGCTCGCGACGCGGGGGATGGTGGTCCCCCGTGAGGCGTTCCCGGCCAATCCGGCCGTGGCGCGCCTGCTGGAGGGAAAAAAGTGACGCGCCTTCGTCTTTTTGGCCGCTGCCGCATCTACCACGATCCCGTGAGCCCCGTGCTGCGTGCGCCGGCCCAGGTCGGCTGGGAGGCATGGTTTCGGAGCATCGACCTCGTCACGCCGCAGCCGCTGAAGGGGGAGGAGCTTCTCCGGAGGACACGGGGATGGTGGACCGTAGAGCCCCAGGATGTCTCCGAGGTGGTGAAGCGGTACGGCCGTCTCGTCGTGGGCGAGCAGGGTGAGTTGATGGTGGAATGCGAGGACGATAAGACGGCCGAGGCCCTCTCCGGGGCATTATCGGAGCGGTTCGGGGACCAGGTCCAGCTTGCCCCGTAGTTCCGGCGGTCGCGTCCCGTCGTGGACGGCCCCTGTCCGCCGCGCGTCGTGAACCCCTTCAATAAGACGCCTGGATAGGATAAAGAAGGGTTCCATGCGCAGGATTTTCATTGCCTGGTTTTGCGCCGTGATCGTTTCCGTGTCGGTCGCGGCGTGCGTTGCGGTCGTGCGAACACCGCCGCCACCTCCGAGGGTTGAGGTCAGGCCCGCGGCCCCGCACCACGACGTCGTCTGGATCGACGGCCACTGGGAGCAGAGGCGCGGGGAATGGGTATGGACACCGGGCTATTGGGAGAAGAGGCCTTTTGGAGGCGCGACGTGGGTGCCCGGTCACTGGAGGGAAACACCGCAAGGGTGGAAATGGGCACCGGGGTTCTGGAGATGAGAAGGACGACGGGATCCATCAGGGCGGCCCTTCGACTCGTCCCTTTTTTTCAGTCCCGGTGAGGACGGAAGAAGCGCCTTCATGACGCTTGCCGTCCTCTTCGGCAGGATCGGCTAATAGTTTTCCGCCCGTAACTCGTAGTATGCCTTTGGATGGGCGCATGCGGGGCACTCGTCGGGCGCCTCCGTACCCTCGTGGACGAACCCGCAGTTCCTGCAGCGCCATTTCATCGGGGCGTCCCTCTTGAAGACCCTGTCCCTTTCGATATTTTCGAGCAGCGCGAGGTACCTTTTTTCGTGCGACGTTTCCGCCACGGCCACCATCCTGAAAAGCTTTGCGATCTCCGGGAAGCCTTCCCTGTCGGCGACCCCGGCGAAATCGGGATAGAGGCTTCCCCACTCCAGATGCTCGCCTGCCGCCGCTTCCCGGAGGTTTTGCGCGGTCGTGCCTATGGGGCCGCTCGGGAAGGTAGCGGTGATCTCCAGATCGCCCCCTTCGAGGAACGTGAAGAACCGTTTCGCGTGCTCCTTCTCATTGTCCGCCGTGTCCGCGAAAATCCAGGCAATCTGTTCGTACCCCTCCTTCTTCGCCTAGGACGAGAAATAGGTGTACCTGTTCCTCGCCTGCGATTCACCGGAAAACGCCTTGAGGAGATTCTTTTCCGTCTCCGTGCCTTTCACTGTCGCCATGCACATTCTCCTTATCCTTGGTAGTCGTCGGGAAGAGCCCCATGGCCTCTGCCCAACCGGTCGCCGGTCCCCTTATCCGATTTTGCAACCGGATAAGGAAGGGTTCAGGCTATTCCAATGTAATCGTCCAGGCATGGCCATGTCAAGAATACCGGACCTTAGTGGTGCGCCGATCGGGCCGGGAACTTTACATGGGCGCGGCTGAGGCCTATATTCGTCAGAGAGTCCAAGATAGAAAGAAAAGGAGGCAAACCATGAGATATCTGGTGATCGGGAGCGGCGGGCCCGCTCTGGCGGGGACGGAAGAGATGATCGAGCTTCTTGAGGATGTCGTCCTGCCGAGTTTTGAGGCCCTCAACAGGCTCGAATCGCAGAACACGATCCTTGGAGGCGGTATCCCCGTTGGCGAACGGGCCGTGGCATTTATTGTCGACGCCGGCTCCAACGAGGAACTCGACCAAATCTTGCGAAACCTGCCGTTCTGGGGGATATTGGACTGGCAGGTGACCCCGCTCCAGAGCTTCGACGGACGGGCCTTTCAGGAACGCAAGATGATCCAGCAGTTGAAGAAGGGCTGAAAAAATGATTACGGGCTTGGTGAGGGCAAGGTTCCGGTCCGACTTCGCGCCGGGCTCTGCCGGGGGCGGGTTCGGCCGGCTCGGGGAGGTTGTCGAGGGGCCGGACGGCCTCATCCATATGCTCACGAACAACGGGCCGGGGCGCGGAGTTTAAAGGCGTCGCCCGTGCCCCGATCGGATCGAGATGCTTCGGCGTGAGAGATGAAGCGGAAGTTTCTCCGGAAAAAGATCATCCTTTCGGTCGCCATCGCTGCGGCCCTCGTCCTCGCGACCCTGGTGAGCCTGCTCTACTTTTCGAACAGGATCATCAAGGCCGAGCTTGAGAAGGCCCTGGGAAAGGATTCCAGGATCGAGAGGCTCTCCCTCGGCTGGAACAGGGTGGAGGCCAGGGGCGTCGATGTGTCGAAGGGGGGACAGACCTTCTTCCGCGCGAGGAGGGTCGAGGTAAGGGCGAGCTTCTTCACCCTCTTCGGAAGGCGCTACTCGATTTCCCGGCTCACCGTGGAGCATCTCTCACTAATTCTCCGGTTGGATGAAAAGGGAGATGTCATCAACCCCATGAGCGCGGGGCAGGTAGGGCCGTCGCAGGAAGAACTGATGGGCCTGAAGCGCGCCATCGACCTGGGGCATCTCGTCATTTCGGACGGCGCGGTGACGATCAGCGACGAGCGCCCCGGAGGTCCCGCCACGGCCGAGTTGACGGGCATCGAGGCCAAGATCGACAATTTCGCCCTGCCCGTCGAAAATTCAGCGACAAGGGTGTCGCTCCGCATGGCGGTGAAGGGGAAGCTCATGTCGGCGGCCGTTACGGCGGAGGGGAGCTTCAATCCCGCCACCCGTTCAGGGCGGCTCGCCATAGGGCTTTCGAACGTCGAAGGCCTTGCGGATGCGGAGGGCCCAAGGGCGAAGGCGGAGTCCGTCCGTTTTACCGCGTCATCCCAGGGCAGGGAGGGAACCGGGCAGAACGTTCTCCTCTCGGATGTGACCCTTACCAAACCGTTCATCCGCATACGGGAGAACAGGGCCGGTTACCTGGTGAGCCCATTGCCTCCGAGACCCAAAAAGGGGGCCATCGAGGAAAAGACGGCCTTTTCCCTGACCTTCAACAAGGTCGCCGCGAGCGGCGGAGAAGCGCTTTTCCTCGACGCGGAGGTTTCGCGCCCTCCCTATGCTACCCGGTTCACCGACACCTCCTGGACTGCAGATCGATTCTTCTTTCCCCTTGTCGACGCATGGACAGCGTGGGGGCTTTCGACCACTATACGGGGGAAGGACTCGGTGGGGCGTATCGGCGGGGCGGGGCGGACAAATTTTCATACCCTCGAGACGACGGGAAGGCTGACGCTTCGGGGCCTCGATATTTTCTTACTGAAGCCCTATCTAAAGAAGGAGGGTCAGGCCGAGGTGGTGGGCGGGACCCTCGATATGGATATGGACCTTACGATCCGGGGAAGGACGATCCATGCGCCGACCCATGTGGTCATAAGAAACCTGCAACTGGCGCCGGGCCGCGGCGCCGGGGGCAAGCTCCTCGGCGTTCCGCGGTCGCTCGTGGTCAAGCTCCTTCAAACGTCCAATAATTCGATCCCCCTCGACTTTGTCGTAGAGGGGAACGTCGATAATCCCCTGTTCAAGCTCAGGGAGAGTTTCGTGAGGGGCCTCACCTTCGCGGTCAGCCGGAAACTAGGACTCGGCGTGGTCGAGGCGGGCGAGGGGGTCGTCACCAAGGGGGAGCGGGCGCTGAGGGGCCTCGGGAAAGACATACGCGGCATTTTCAAATAGTCTCTTCGTGGGCCGCTACTAGTCCCCATACCCGCCCGCGCGGACGGGTGCCTTGCCAAGGGCCGCCCGCCGGCTCGACAATGGATGGATCGCGAGGGAAGAGGCGCAGTCGCGTCTTCAGTGATGGGGGTGGTGTTCGACCTCGCCCGCGCCGATCTGACAGTAGAGGCCGTTCTCCTGGCATTCGGCGCACTCCATCTGGAGGACCGTGTGCCGTATGCCGAGACCCGACAGCGTTGACTCGATCTCTCTCCTGATCAGGTCCGTCTCGCTTATCTTCCTGTCGTTGAGGAGGACGTGGGCGGAAAAGGCCGGAACGCCGTGGCCGATCGACCATATGTGGACGTCATGGACGCCGAGGACGTGCTCCATGCCGCAGATCACCTTCGAGATGTCCTCGGGATGAAACCCAAGGGGGCTCAATTCGAGGAATATCCAGAGGGCCTCCTTGATCACCCTGCCGCCCCCGACGATGATAACGATGCCGACCAGGCCGCTCGCGATGGGGTCCGCGAGATGCCATCCGGTAAACTTGATCACGAGACCCGCGGCGATGACGCCCGCCGAGGTCATGATGTCACCCAGCACGTGGAGCCAGACGCTCCTGATATTAAGGTCCGTGTGGCCTCCCCCAAGAATGCGGGCCATGACGATGTTTCCCACGAGGCCGGCGGCGGCAACCAGGAGCATGACGTCGGAGTTGATCTCGGGGGGAGAGAAGATGCGCCTGTATGTCTCGACGAAGATGAAGACGGATATGATTACGAGGGTCGAGCCGTTGATGAGGGCCGCCAGTATGCCGATCCTCTGGTATCCGAAAGTGGCGCGATAGTCCGAGGGGCGCTTCCCGATGAAAGCGGCGATCAGGCTGAGGCCGAGGGCAAACACATCGGTGAGCACGTGGCCCGCGTCGCTCAGGAGGGCGAGGCTGTTGGCCACGAGGCCGCCGATTATCTCCCCGGTGAGGATGATAAGGGTGACGCCTATGGCCCAAACGAGCCGTTTCTCATGATCTGCCATCATGCCTCACGGGGAAAGGGGCAAGTGAAAAGTGGAAAGGGGAAGGGTCTTTTCCATCCGGCTCCGGCTTGCGAATAGCCCGTTTTCCCTCTGTTTCAAAAAATAGTCATTGTAGAAACGCATGTCCTGCTATAAAATTATAGTGGTTCTTGATCGATAATTATAGTATCACAGATCATAGCGGCAAGAAATCATTTTGAAGGAACAATCTTCGACGGATCGGAAAGGCGCCGGAAAGTGAACGACCTGACACGTGTTGACCCGTAGTGACCAGGCCCGGTGCGTGCTTCCACCCCGGCGAAAAGGATAAGACGGAAAGCTTATGGCACAAGTAATGATCATCGATGATGACGTATCCATGTGCGAGATGCTGTCGAGCATGGTACACCGGACAGGCCACAACGCGTCATCGGCCCATACCCTGACCGAGGGGATGAAGGAGGTCTTCGAGGGGAGCTACGATATCGTCTTCCTCGATATCCGCATGCCGGACGGCTCGGGCCTCGATGTGCTCCCCCGGATCAGGGAGATCGCGTCCCCCCCCGAGGTCATCATCATGACGGGCTTCGGCGACCCCGACGGTGCCGAGCTCGCCATCAGGAACGGGGCCTGGGACTACATCGAGAAGCCCTCGTCCATCAAGGAGATGATGCTCCCCTTTTTGAGGGCCCTCCAGTACCGGCAGGAGAAGAAGGCGCGTAAGCCTGCGGTGGCCCTCAAGTGGGAGGGCATCATCGGCTCTTCCCCCCGCATGCGGAGCTGCTTCGACCTCCTCGCCCAGGCGGCGAACTCCGATGCCTCGGTTCTCATCATGGGGGAGACGGGGACCGGCAAGGAGCTTTTCGCCCGGGCCATCCACGATAACTCACCCAGGGCCAACAAGAACTTCGTCGTGGTCGATTGCACCGCCTTGCCGAAGACCCTCGTCGAGAGCACCCTCTTCGGCTACGAGAAGGGCGCCTTCACCGGCGCCGACAAGGACCAGGACGGTCTCGTGAGGCAGGCCCACGGGGGAACCCTCTTCCTCGATGAGGTGGGTGAGTTACCCCTCGTCATCCAGAAGGCCTTCCTTCGGGTACTCCAGGAGCACTGCTTCAGACCGGTGGGTTCCAAAAAGGAGCTAGAGAGCGACTTCCGCCTCGTTGCCGCCACCAACAGGAACGTGGACGAGATGGTCGAGTCCCACCACTTCCGGAGGGACCTCCTCTTCCGCCTCCAGACCTTCACGATCGACCTGCCCCCTTTGCGGGAAAGGAAGGAGGACATCAGGGAGCTTGTCATGTACCACATGGCGAAGCTTTCCGAGCGCTACGGCATAGGCACGAAGGGCTTTGCCCCGGAGTTCCTCGATTCCCTCATCGCCTATGAGTGGCCGGGCAACGTGAGGGAGCTTGTCAACGCCGTGGAGAGGGCACTCACCATGGCCCGCCAGGAGCCGACCCTCTTCCCCAAACACCTGCCCACTCATGTCAGGGTGAGCCTCGCCCGCGCCGCCGTGACGAAAGAGGCGCCCCTCCATGTACGGGAGGTCCCATCCCCTGCCCCCCTGCCCCCGCTGAAGGGCTTCAGGGAGTCCGCCCTCCAGGAGGCGGAGCGCCAGTACCTCGAAGACCTCATGAGCATAGCGGGCAGTAATATCAGGGAGGCCTGCCGCATATCCGGCCTCTCCCGTCCCCGTCTCTATGCCCTCATGAAGAAGTACCGCATCACGAGATATGGATACGGGTAATCGGTCGCGGCTTTGCCGGTGAAGGGGGCGCTGAGCCCCGATAATTTCATTAAGGTAAACCCCCGGCTCTGCCGGGGGACTCCTGGAGTTTGACTTTTGCAGGATTGTGCTTTTCGCAGGTAACGGTAAGGAGCGCGTGAGATAGCAGGTTCTTTCATCGTCACCCCCGTGGAAACGGGGGTCCAGGAGCGCGTAAACCTACTAAAACACTGGATTCCCGCGTTCGCGGGAATGACGGCAAAGGACGGTTTTTCTCCGTTTGCGAT